>CAYLIT010000178.1:0-3985 GCA_964383835.1 uncultured Eubacteriales bacterium | reverse complement strand
TTTCTTCTATTATACCAGAAACGGGGGTGTTTGTATAGTTTTTTGACAGTCTGAGAAAATGCGACCCGATGGGTCGCATTTTTATTCAGTGCGCATGGGGCGGCAGACGGGGCGGGTGAGGTAGACGTTGCGGGTCAGGGTCCGCATCTGCTTCATGGCCCGGCGGGCCTCCGCTTCTTCCGTAAAGATGCCAAAGACGGTGGAGCCGCTTCCGGTCATCAGCGATACTTCGGCGCCCTGGCGCTTCATGGCTTCTTTTAATTTGCCGATCTGGGGACACAAGGGGATGGTGGCGTATTCCAGCACATTGCCGGTGGCCTCTGCCAGCAGTTTGAAATCGCCGGTCTCCAAGGCTTTGAGCACCCCTTCGGTATCGGGGTGGCGGGGGATGCCTCCCTCTTTTAATTTACCGAAGATCTGTTTGGTGTTGGCTCCTGCCCGTGGCTTGGCCAATACGATATAGCAGTCGGGCATTTTGGGAGCGGGGGAGAGGATCTCGCCCACCCCTTCCGCCAGCATAGTGCCGCTATGGAGAAAGAAGGGGATATCTGCTCCCAACGGAACTAAAATGTCGGTGGCTGTTTGGATGGGGAAGGTGACGTTATACAGGCGGCAGAGGGCAGAAAACACGGCGGCGCCGTCGGCACTGCCCCCGCCCAAACCTGCGCCTGAGGGGATGGTCTTTTTCAGGTCGATGGTAATTTGATAGTTTTCGAGCCCTGCCGCCTTGAAAAAGGCGGTGGCCACCTTATGAACGATATTGCGCTCGTCGGTGGGGATATAGGGCAGGTCGCAGGTGATACGGATCCCGCCTGACCCCTCCTCCCGCCGGACTGAAACCTCGTCGTAGAGGGAAATGCCCTGGAATATCGATTGCAACAGGTGATAACCGTCCTCCCGCTTGCCCACCACATCCAGGCTCAGATTGATCTTTGCATAAGCTCTTAACGTAACGGAATTCAAACGAATCCCTCCTTTTGTATTTATTGTAACATAAGGGCATAGAGTTTTTCAATAACAGATTGATTTTTACGGGAAATATGATAAAATAAAGACATATCTGAAGAAACGAGGTACTGTTATGAACGCTGTAATTTCTGTGATCGGCCGTGATCGGGTGGGTATTATTGCTCGTCTTTCCGGCATCTGCGCTGAGAATAACGTCAATATTAACGATATCACCCAAAAGGTGCGCAACGATACCTTTACCATGATCATGTGGGTGGAGGTGCGGGAGTCCGAAAAGGATTTCGCCACTCTGGCTCGTGAGCTGGAAGAGACCGGCAAAGAGATGGGCCTGATCATCCATGTTATGCACGAGGATGTTTTTGACTCCATGCACCGGATATAACGAGGTGAGATCATGCTGAATCACGGTGATATTTTAGAAACCATAAAAATGATCGATGAGGAGCATCTGGATATCCGTACCATCACCATGGGTATTTCCTTGTTTGATTGTGTGGACCGGGATGTAGATCAATTCTGTGAGCGGGTATATGAAAAAATCACCCGCCTGGCCGGCAATCTGGTACAGACCGGCGATGATATCGCTCGCTCCTACGGTATTCCCATTATCAATAAGCGGGTGTCGGTGACCCCAATTGCTTTGGTGACCCCCGGCTATTCGGTGGACGATATGGTTAAGGTGGCCAAGACCTTAGAGCGTGCGGCGGTTACCTGCGGCATCAACTTTGTGGGCGGTTTTTCGGCGCTGGTGCACAAGATGGCCACCCAAAGCGATCTGAACCTGATCCGTTCCTTGCCCCGGGCGCTGAAAGAAACCAGCCGGGTCTGCTCCTCCATCAACGTGGCTACCACCAAGGCCGGTATCAATCTGGATGCCGTTGAAATCATGGGCCGCATGGTTCGTAAAGCCGCTGAGATCACGCAGGATCGTGAGTGTATCGGCGCATCGAAGCTGGTCGTGCTGTGCAACGCCCCGGAGAATAACCCCTTCATGGCCGGTGCTTTCCATGGCGTAGGTGAGCCGGACGTTGTCATCCATGTTGGCGTATCCGGCCCCGGTGTTGTCCGCTCCGCATTGGCCCGCACCGGCCGCGGCCGTAATATTACCGAAGTAGCCGACATCATTAAAAAAACTGCATTTAAGATTACCCGTATGGGCCAGCTGGTCGGCACCGAAGCTTCCCGCCGTCTCGGTGTACCCTTCGGTATCGTTGATTTATCTCTGGCACCGACCCCCGCTGTCGGTGACTCCGTTGCCCATATTCTGGAAGAAATCGGTCTTGAAGAATGCGGCGCCTGCGGCACCACTGCGGCACTGGCGATGTTAAATGACGCCGTAAAGAAAGGCGGCGTTATGGCATCCTCCATGGTTGGCGGTCTTTCCGGCGCATTCATTCCGGTATCCGAGGATGCAGGTATGATCGAAGCAGCCCGCCACGGCACACTCTGCATCGAAAAGCTGGAAGCTATGACGGCCGTATGCTCCGTAGGCCTCGATATGATCATCATCCCCGGTGATACTCCTGCAGAAGTTATCTCTGCCATCATCGCTGATGAAGCAGCTATCGGTATGATCAACTCCAAAACCACCGCCTTTCTCTTCATCCCCGCCATCGGTAAAAAAGCCTTCGAGTAACTGAATTTTGGCGGACTGCTTGGATACGGACCGATCATGAAGGTCAACACCAAGTCTCCTTATGAGTTCATCCACCGCGGCGGCCACATCCCGGCCCCTATCCAGGCCCTTAAAAACTAAGAAACAACGAACGTATAAGACCCGGATAATAACAAAACAGCCTCAAATCATCAGTCTGAGGCTGTTTTTATTATCATCCGGGCTGCATTTTAATCATCAGTCAATGTAGCACCCTTCACATCGCTTACCGGTATGGAAAATACTATAGAACGTGCCTTGGTCGCAACTCCTGCCTGTTCCATGATCGCCTGCATAATCGCATGTTTATCCTCCGGAGTGCTGATAATCATAACCATCGCCTTTTCGGTGGAGATGGATACCCCAAAGAACTGCTCTGCATATTTCATATCGGCTGTTTTCGCATGCACGACGGTACCACCGCGGGCACCTGCTGAACGAGCCGCTTCCATAACTTCATCGGTATATCCACTATTGGAAATTGCTATAATAAGCTCTGCTGCCTGTTTTTCCATCGGCTTCAAGTCCTTTTCTTCCTGATTTTGATCCTGCACCATATAGCGCATCACGGTCGCACCACCTACACTGCTCATCGGAATCATTGCCGTTATGCCATTATTACGGGAACGAAGACGATGCAGCTTATGGAACGCTTTAACAACCGGTCGTGCTGCCGCTTCCGTAATCGGCGCCAGCAGCAGTGCCTTTTCGGTACGATCCATTCCCAGATACTCCAGCATCGCACTGCTGGCCGTACCCTCTGCCGGTGTACTTAATATCATATGTACACCATTTTTCTGTAATATCTCCTCACATTCCTGCGTAAGCCATCGTTCGGTAATGCACACCAGTAAATGAATCGGATTCATAATTTCCCTCCTTATATATCATCAACTGGTCAGTTGAAATCGATAATTTCTTCCCGGTCCACCTTCACAAGATCCAGCACCTGCATTTCCGGTGTAACCTTGGAGCGGATCTCATAGTACAATCCGAGAATCTGAATTGCTATCAACGGTGTCATGGCAACCATCGCTACAATACCGAATGCATCGGTGATCACATTCCCGCCAAGCGCCTGGCATGCTCCCATGGCGAATGGCAGTATAAAGGTGGCCGTCATCGGTCCGGATGCAACACCACCGGAGTCAAATGCGATGGATGTAAAAATCTTCGGAACCTTAAACGCCAGAATCAATGCAATCGCATAACCCGGTACCAGGAACCACATGATGGAAATTCCTGTCATAACGCGAATCATAGCCAGTCCCAGAGATGCGGCAACACCCAGAGACAGGCTCAGCTGCAGTGCCTTCTCCGAAATCGCACCGGATGTAATCTCGGCAACCTGCTTCGTCAATA
>CAYLIT010000177.1:0-4015 GCA_964383835.1 uncultured Eubacteriales bacterium | reverse complement strand
TGGTTTTTCTGGGGCCCTTTCTGGTACGGGCGTTCGTTTTGGATCTCTGGCCCCGAACAGGTAAACCTTTTCTATGTCTAGTTCCTCTGTAGCATCCGATCTCGATCAGACGCTTGATGTCTAAAGCAACATTTCTTCTCAGGTCACCCTCTACCTCGTAGCCTTCCATAGCGGCACGGATAGCAGCAACCTCTTCCTCGGTCAGATCCTTGACTCTGGTGTCGGGATTCACACCGGCAGCAGCCAGAATGTCGTTGGATGTTTTACGACCGATACCGTAGATATAGGTCAAGCCGATCTCTACGCGTTTTTCCTTCGGTAAATCGATACCAGCAATTCTTGCCATTTGGTTATAACACCTCCATTTTGATCAAGCGGCAAGCGGGGATCAACCCTGCTTCTGCTTGTGCTTCGGGTTCTGGCAAATTACCATAACCTTACCATGTCTTCTAATGATTTTGCATTTTTCGCAAATGGGTTTAACGGAAGGTCTTACCTTCATTGAAAATACCTCCATTCGTGTGAGAACGTTTTACTTCGCTCTCCAGATAATTCTACCCTTTGTCAGATCGTACGGTGACATTTCAACCGTTACCCGATCACCGGGCAGGATCTTGATATAGTTCATACGGAGCTTTCCGGAAATGTGGGCATGAATCTTATGCCCCTGATCCAGCTCAACCATGAAATTTGCGTTGGGCATCGCTTCGACGACAACGCCCTCCACTTCGATCATATCTTCCTTTGACATAGGTCCTCCTATTTATCCCCGATATGGGGAAAGACTTTTCCAGAGCAGGCGATCACGCTCCGGCAGCGCCGTCAGCCGACCCAGCGCCGCAAGATGCTTAACGCTTTTCTTACGGGGACGGGCAAGCTTTCGGTGACGGCCGTCAGCGATCAGCACCTGTTGTTGATTAAAATCTTCAACGACAACAAATATTAAACCTTTTTCTTTGCCGGCGGTGACCCGCACCACCGTGCCCTTTTCAAAGCCATCCATCTCACACCCGGGTCAGGATATGACCCTTATCACCGTCGATGAAGAAGGTGTGCTCGTAGTGGGCGCTGAGCTTTCCGTCCGCCGTAGTGACGGTCCAGCCGTCGTTACGGTCCAGGATCACTTCGTCCGTGCCCTGATTGATCATCGGCTCGATGGCCACCGTGGCGCCCTTGGGGAGCCTCAGGCCATGCCCTGCCCGACCGAAGTTCGGTACGTTGGGATCCTCGTGGAGCGCCCGGCCGATGCCGTGGCCCACAAATTCCTTGACCGGACTGTAGCCGAACTGCTGCACGTAGCTTTCGATGCAGTGGCCGATATCGCCCAGGCGAACGCCGTCCTTGAGCAGAAGCTCTGCCCGGCGGAGGCTTTCCCTGGTGACCTCGATCAGCCGCGTTGCCTCCGGTGAGATCTGGCCCACCGGGAAGGTATTGGCTGTGTCGCCGTGAAATCCGCCGATATAGGCTCCCACATCCACGCTGACGATATCGCCCTCTTTCAGAATGATCTGGTTAGAAGGAATACCGTGGATCACCACATGGTTGACTGAGATGCAGGCGCTGGCAGGGAAGCCGCCGTAACCCTTAAAGGAAGGGCGGGCACCGTGGGACCGGATGTAGCTTTCTACGATCCGATCCAGCTCCTTGGTGCTCATCCCGGGGCAAACGGCTTCGCCCGCGGCCTGAAGCGCACCGGCGGCAATAGCGCCGGCCTTGCGCATCAGACGGATCTCACTATCAGATTTGATGATCATCATTTTAACTTCGCCTCGATAGCTTCAAAGGTTGCTTTGGTGGTTTCGGCCAGTTCTTCCCGGCCTTCCACCATGACCAGCCGGCCACGGGCCTCGTAAAAGGCTTTCAGCGGCTCGGTGGTTTCGTGATACGTTTTCAGCCGGTCCAGCACAGTGTCCGGATGGTCGTCCTTACGGACGATCAGCTCAGCCTTACAGGCATCACAATGTTTGTTATCTTCAGAGGGCTTAAAATCCACATGATAGGTCATTCCGCAGGCGGGGCAGACACGTCTGCCGCTCATCCGCTGAACGATTCTTTCGTCGGCCACCTCCAGGGAGAGAGCCATGTCGATCTCCACGCCCATCTTCTCCAAGGCTTCTGCCTGAGGGATAGTGCGGGGGAAACCGTCCAGAATGAAACCGTTCTTGCAGTCATCCTCTGCCAATCTCTCGCGGATCATGCCGATAACGACCTCATCGGGAACCAGCTTACCGGCATTGATCAGGCTTTCAGCCTGCTTGCCCAGCTCGGTTCCGTTATGGATCGCCGCACGGATCATGTTTCCGGTGGAGATGGTGGGAATCGCGTAACGACCTGAAATGTTTTCTGCCTGGGTACCTTTACCGGCACCCGGAGCACCTAAAAGTATCATCTTCATGATGGCACCCGTCCCTTATTCAAGGAAGCCTTTATAGTGGCGCATCAGAATCTGGGATTCCAGAGTCCTAACAGTCTCAAGGGCAACGCCCACGACGATCAAGAGGGTCGTACCGCCGATAGCGACGGAGGACAGGTTGGAATTGAACATTGCCACGATATTGGGCAGTGCAGATACCAGGCCAAGGAAGAGCGCGCCGATCAAAGTGACACGGTTCAGGCTCTTGGTGATGAAATCTGCGGTAGGCTTACCGGGGCGGATACCCATGATAAAGCCACCGTTCTTCTTCAGGTTATTGGCCACTTCAACAGGGTTGAAGGTGATGACCGTATAGAAATAACTGAAGAAGATGATCAGCAGGAACATCAGTACGGTGTAGATCCAGCCGCCGACCTCCAGTGCGTCTACCACGGCACCGAACCAGGTATTCTCCAGCTTGGGGAAGAAATTCAGGATGGTGGGAGGCAGCATGACGAAGGACTGAGCAAAGATGATGGGCAGAACGCCGACCATATTCACCTTCAGGGGAATATTGGTGTTCTGACCGCCGTACATCTTGCGGCCTTTGACCTGCTTTGCGTACTGAACGGGGATACGACGCTCACCGTTGGTCACGAAGACAACGAAGCCGATCATTGCCAGCACACCGATCGCCAGGACGAGTGCAACGATCCAATGGATCGCGCCGGCCTGGACGTTGGCAACCAGTATATTTACGGTGCCGGGGAAGCTGGAAACGATACCGGCGAACAGGATCATGGAGATACCGTTGCCGATGCCGAATTCATTGATCTTCTCGCCCAGCCACATCACGATGGATGCTCCTACGGCGAAGGTGAACACGATAACCAGAGCGCCGAACACGCCGGCATCCTCCGATACTACACCGGCTGCATTCTTCAGGATGGTGTAGTAACCAAAGCCCAGCAGGAAGGAGAATGCGATGGCCAGGTAACGAGTCCATGTTTCCATGATCTTCTTACCACGCTCGCCATCCTCTTTCATCAGCCGCTCCAGGGGCGGAATTGCCACCATGAGCAGCTGCATGATGATGGATGCATTGATATACGGAGAGATGGACAGGGAGAAGAAGCTCGCCTGCTCCATTGCGTTACCGGACATGATGTTTAAATAAGAAAAGATATTACCGTCGCTGGCATAACCGGCGAACAGATCCTGCATGGCAGATGCATCCAGGAAAGGAACGGTAATGTTACAGCCTAACCGGAAGATCAGGATGATAAAAGCAGTGAACAGGAGCTTCTTTCTCAAATCCTGGATCTTCCAGGCATTCTTGAAGACGCTGAACATCTTACATCACCTCAACCTTTCCGCCGACAGCCTCGATTTTCTCTTTAGCACCGGCAGTAATCTTGACTGCCTTAACGGTGATCGCCTTGTCAACGGAACCGGAACCGATTACCTTCAGACCGTCAAATGCCTTCTTGGCAAAGCCGGCTTCGATAACCGCATTAATATCCACTACAGCGCCGGCATCGAATGCGTTCAGATCGCTGAGGTTCAGCACAACGTACTTCTTAGCGAAGATGTTGATTTAAGGAAATATGTTGAAGAACCTGCCGAAGAGCGGCGGTTGGCTCAACTCGGTGAAGGTGGTCA
>CAYLIT010000176.1:0-4017 GCA_964383835.1 uncultured Eubacteriales bacterium | reverse complement strand
TACAGAAAAACCACTGTTTTCGCTTACTGAAAACAGTGGTTTTTTGACAGTCTGAAATCCCTTACCCCAATTCATTTGGGGTAAGGGATTTTTGTATGTTACAGTCTGGAGAAGTTCCACTCGCCGTCCTCGGTTCGGTAGACGTGGATGAATTTTTCGGCGGTGTTGACCAAAGCCCCGTTGGGGGTGGCATAGCACGAGCCGATCAGCTCGGTGCCCTCGGGGATGGGGATGCGGAGCTCTTCCTCCGATTCGATGACGATATGGTTATCGGAGCGGTAGGCAACGCCCCATTGGTTGGCGCCAAAGCCGGCGGCTTTAATGGTGCGTACCACCGAATCGCTCTGCAGATCAAGAATCGTTGCGTGGGGTGCGCCCGGCTCGGAAACGTAAGCGTAGCCGTTGCCAAAGACGCAGGTGGTATTTTCTTTGTAGGCGACTACCGCCGTTACCTGATCCTTCTCACAGCGGTAAACGGTATAGCCGTAGTAAAAGTAAAGCTGTTCACCAAACCAATAAAAGGAGGGGATAGAGGTGCCGATATAGCCGAGCTCTTGCAGTGTTTCGGTCTTTCCGCTTTGCAGATCGGTCTTTTGCAAGGCGTTTTTTCCGAACCAATAAAGGACGTCGTCTTTTAAGGTGACGTAGTTTTCCAGCCCTTCCACAGGATGGGGATATTGCTTCTTTTGGTTGGGATCCTCCCGATCCAAAAGGGAAAGGGTGGTCCCCTCATATAACAGCAGTCCTTCTTCGGTGGCATAGCCCTGTCCGCCAGGAATGGTGATCGTCTTTTGACCGTCATAGGCCTGCTTGGTGCCGTCGGCTGTAAAATAGATGAATTCTCCTACAGCACTCCCCAGCCGTCCTTTGGCGATCTCGGTTTCCTTGCCGCCCTCCAGGGGGCAGTGATAGATCGTGCCGTCATCTTCCCAGTAGACGGCATTCTCCGTCACCGTTGCGTTCTCACTTGTATGGTTTTTCTCGTCTTCAAAGTAGTCCGCCTTTTCGTGAGAGGCAGAAGGATCCAATGCGATGGTTTCTTCTTTTTTACAGCCGATCAGGCAACAAAGCAGGGAAATCAGCAAAAATACAGATAAAAACCGTTTCATTAGAATCACTCCCTTTCTATATTCATTATATCATAAGGCGTTTTTTTGTAAAGTTAAAAAATCTATGCCCGATTTGTCCATTGACTTAAAATACGGGAATGATAGAATAAGTTAAAATCTATCTTTTGTACAAATTTTTTCAGGAATTGTTATAGTATTTTTTTATTTTAGGTGCTATAATGAGGTTAAACTAATATAAAAGGAGAATTTTACCATGCTTCAAGCCGGATTTGCAAGAATCGACATTACACCCCCTCTGGGTACCTCCCTGCAGGGTTATTACCGCATTCGTTTGGCAGACGGGATTTTGGATCCCCTGTTGGCCACTGCCGTGGTGTTTGAAAACGAGGGCAAGCGAGCCGCAGTCATCAGCACCGATCTGATCGGCTGCCGTCAGTGCGATCTGGATCCCATCCGTGAAGCCGCCGCAGAAAAGCTGGGTACCGACCCCGAGGCGCTGATCATCCATTGCTGTCATACCCACTTAGGTCCCAAGACCGGCACCGGCGAGGCTGTGGAATACATTGAAAAGCTCAAGACCTATATCTGTGATCTGGTGCAGTTGGCCGCCCAGGATCTGAAGCCCGTCACCGAAAAGAAATTTACCCGCGGCCGTGTGGTGGACGTGGCATTCGTTCGCCGCTATCGGATGAAGGACGGCACCGCTGCCACCAATCCCGGTCGGCTGAACCCCGATATCGTTGGCCCCATCGGCACCGCCGACGAGCAGTCCCAGCTTTTGATCTTGAAGCGCGGCACCGCCCCCGAGATCGGTATCGTCAACTTCCAGGTGCACCCCGATATGATCAGCGGCTGCGCCATCTCTGCGGATTTCCCCCATTTCGTCCGTACTACTTATGAAAAGCTGATCGACAATTCCCGCTGTATGTACATCAACGGCGCCCAGGGCAACATCAACCACATTGATGTCCGCCTGCCCAAGGAGATCAACAACGGCTATAAATGGGCAAGATACGCCGGCATCGAAATTGCCGCCTCGGTCATCTCTCGCTATGAGCTGGCAGAGGAGCTTACGGGGGATGAGATCCGCTACGGCATCAAGGATACCACCGTTCAGATCCGTCAGGGTACCCCCGAGCAGAGAGCGCAGGCGGAGCAGGTCTGGAAGATCTTTAAGGATAACGGAAGCAGTAAGGATGCCGCCATGGCATACATTGCCGAAAAGGGTTGGGATATGACCGTTCCAGAAGCAGGTCGTCTGGCTCGTCTGGAGCCCGAAAAGGAAAAGAATCTCCATCTTTCTGCCATCGCGGTAGGCGAGGTGGTGTTTGCAGGCTTCCCCGGCGAACCCTTTGTAGACGTGGGAAGAAGAACGAAGGAGCGTTCCCCCTTTACCCTTACGATGCCTCTTTGCCTTGCAAACGGTGCGGAGGGCTATTATCCCATGGCTGAGGATTACCATGAGGATGGCTACGAATATCGGGTGGCCAAGTACGAGGAGGGCACCGCCGAGGCGCTGATCGAAACCTCTTTGGAACTCATCAACTCTTTGAAATAAGAAAGGAAAATACCATGAAACTTCAAGCAGGATTTGCAAGAATTGATATTACGCCGCCTTTGGGCACCTTGCTGGACGGTTATTTTTTTGAGCGTCCTGCAGACGGTGTTTTGGATCCTCTGCAGGCGACAGCCATTGCCTTTGACGATGGGGAAAAGAAGGCGGTTTTGATCAGCCTGGACGATCTTGGCACGGCGCAACCTTTGATGATGCGGTTTCGTCAGGCGGTGGCAGAACGTGTGGGAACGGTGACCGAAGGGGTCTTTATCGAGTGTACCCATACCCATCTTGGCCCCAGAACCATGGATAATTTAGGGTATAGCTTTAACCACGAGCACGTGGAATGGATGGTCGTTCGGATCGCCGACGTGGCGGAGCTTGCCATGAAGGATCTCAAGCCCGTCACCTACATGGGCTATACCCGTGGTATCGTAGAGGGCGTTTCCTTCGTCCGCCGTTACCGCATGAAGGACGGTTCTATCCAGACCAACCCCGGTCGGCTGAATCCCGATATCGTGGAGCCGGTCTCTCCCCCCGATACCCAGTCCCAACTTTTGGTGATCGAGCGTGAGAATGCCAAGGAGATTGGCATCGTCAACTTCCAGGTGCATCCCGACGTTATCGGCGGGTGCAAGATCTCTGCCGACTACCCCGGCTTTGTTCGCAGAACCTACGAAAAATTAGTGGATAACTCCCTCTGCGTCTATATCAACGGCGCCCAGGGCGACAGCAACCATATCGATACCTCTCTCCCCAAAGAGATCTGTGGCGGCTATAAGTGGTCCCGGTTCATGGGTACCAAGATCGCCGCATCGGTGGCCGCCAAGCGGGATCTGGTGCAGGAGCTGCCCATCGGCCCCATCAACTTCGGGCAGAAGAATATCTTCGTCACCCTCAATAAGGGTCGCCCCGAGCAGATGGAAGAGGCCGCCAAACTGTATAAGGTTTTTTTGGAAGAGGGCCGTGATGCCGCCAAGGAGTTGGCAAAGACCATGAAGACCGTCAGCGGCTATGTAGAGGCCAAGCGGATCATGGGTCTCGCGCCCATGCCACCCGAAAAAGAACTGTACCTCACCGCCCTTTCGGTGGGTGAATGGGTGGTTGCCGGTCTGCCCGGCGAGCCTTTCACCGATATCGGCCGTGCCATCAAAGAAGAGTCCAAATTTACCTTGACCATGCCTTGTTGCTGTGCCAACGGCTACGAGGGATATTTCCCCATGAGCAGCTGCTTTGACGAGGGCGGCTACGAGGTTTCCACCGCCCGCTTTATCAAGGGTACCGCCGAAAAGGTCATCGAAGGCTCTACCGAGCTGGTCAACTCTTTAAAATGAGTAAAATATGCCACGATTTGTAAAAAATCGTGGCATATTTTTTGTAATATATATTGAA
>CAYLIT010000175.1:0-4053 GCA_964383835.1 uncultured Eubacteriales bacterium | reverse complement strand
CCGGGGTATCGATGATATTCAGCCGATAGCCCTTCCAATGGCAGGTGGTAGCAGCAGAGGTGATGGTAATACCACGCTCTTGCTCCTGCTCCATCCAGTCCATGGTAGCATCGCCATCATGGGTCTCGCCGATCTTATGGCTTCTGCCGGTGTAGAACAGGATTCTCTCGGTGGTAGTCGTCTTACCGGCATCGATGTGAGCCATGATACCGATATTACGATACTTATCGAGTGTGAATTCTCTAGGCATAATTTTTCCTTTCCAGCGTAAGCAGGCTTAAAACCCGCTTACTCTTTTTTTAGATTCATTGCAACGAGGCAATTACCATCTGTAGTGGGCGAATGCTCTGTTGGCCTCTGCCATCTTATGAGTATCGTCGCGCTTCTTGACGGCGCCGCCGGTCTCATTGATAGCATCCATGATCTCGCCGGCCAGACGCTCGCACATATACTTTTCGTTTCTGTTTCTGGAATACAGAGTCAACCAACGAAGACCCAGGGTCTGACGACGGTCAGCACGTACTTCCATAGGAACCTGGTAGGTAGCACCACCAACACGGCGGGCCTTAACCTCCAATTTAGGCATAATGTTTTCCATTGCCTCGGCAAAGGCGTCCAGGGGATCCTTGCCGGTCTTTTCTTTTACGATATCAAATGCATCGTAAACGATTTTCTGTGCAACACCCTTCTTGCCATCGTACATAATATTGTTGATCAGCTTCGCAACAACAACACTACCGTAGACAGGATCGGGGAGCACTTCTCTTCTGGGGACAAAGCCTCTTCTGGGCATGTTCTTCCCTCCTTCATAATTATGATATCATTGGTACTCGAAGAAACAAGTTCTCCGTCCAGCCGTTTTAAGAAACTCTATCCTATTTATTTATATAAAAAACAAAATAAAGTTTATAAAATCAACTGAAAAAACGCAGGCTGTACCTTATTTTTTGCCTGCTTTAGCCTTCTTGGCGCCGTACTTGGAACGGGCCTGGTTACGGTTGGCAACACCCTGGGTATCCAAGGTACCACGGATAATGTGGTAACGAACACCGGGGAGGTCCTTTACACGTCCGCCACGGATCAGAACCACGCTATGCTCCTGCAGATTGTGGCCGATGCCGGGGATGTAAGAGGTAACCTCAACGCCGTTGGTCAGACGGACTCTGGCGATCTTACGCAGAGCAGAGTTCGGCTTCTTGGGGGTAGCGGTCTTAACAGCAGTGCAAACGCCACGCTTCTGAGGGCTAGCGGTATCGGTAGGCTGATTCTTCAGCGTGTTGAAACCTCTGTTCAGAGCGGGAGCGGTAGACTTCTTGGTCACGACCTCTCTGCCTTTACGAACCAACTGGTTAAAGGTGGGCATGAGAACAACTCCTTTCCTCAATATTTTATATTAAAAAGCCGCAAGTCGGCTTTTTAACCAATATTTTTTGGTCACACAAGGGAAGTTTATCCATTTTTCACAAGGTCATTCATACAAAAACGCCCATGCGGAACCATCATACATGATACCACATGGGCGTTTTATTTGTCAATCTTTTTTTACAAGATTTTTAGTTTTTTTAGTCGCCTGCATTTTCCTCGACGGCTTCGGGTTCGTTGGTGTGCAGTTCCAGATTACGGTACTGCTCCATACCGGTACCGGCAGGAACCAGACGGCCGATCAACACGTTCTCCTTCAAGCCTACCAGAGGATCGATCTTGCCGTGGATAGCGGCATCGGTCAGAACCTTGGTGGTCTCCTGGAAGGAGGCGGCGGAAAGGAAGCTATCGGTAGCCAAGGAAGCCTTGGTGATACCCAGCAGTACGGGGGATGCCTCGATCAAGCGAATGCCCTCTTCCCCGGCGTCGATCCGAGCCTGCAGTTCCTTATTGCGATCCTCTACGTCGTAGCGGTTGACCAGAGTACCCAACAGCATATCGGGCTGGGGATTCTCCTCAATGCGAACCTTACGGATCATCTGACGAACGATAACCTCGATATGCTTATCATTGATATCAACACCCTGCAGACGATATACGTTCTGAACTTCCTTGATCAGGTAGTCCTGAGCGGCGATATCGCCCAACAGACGCAGAACGTCGTGGGGATTGATAACACCGTCGGTGATGATCTGACCCTTCTCAACACGCTGGCCCTGCAGATTCTCACGGAACTTCAAGCCGAAGGGGATATTGATATGGATCTCTTCCCCATCGTCGGTGGTAATGATAACGGGAGTGCAGTTATCCTTAGCATCCCGCTCGGCGGTATCACGAACGATCACACCGGTAGCCTCTGCCAATACAGCGGCCTTCTTGGGGCGGCGGGCCTCAAACAGCTCCTCAACACGAGGCAGACCCTGGGTAATATCTCCACCCGATGCAACACCACCGGTATGGAAGGTTCTCATGGTCAGCTGAGTACCCGGCTCACCGATGGACTGTGCGGAGATGATACCGACAGCTTCACCGGCATTAACGGGCTGGCCGTTGGCCAGGTTGGCACCGTAGCACTTGGCGCAAACGCCATGGTGAGAACGGCAGGTCAGAGCGGAACGGATCTCGATGCGCTCTACGCCCTTGCCCTCAATGATATCCACGTCGGCATCATTGAGCAGCTTATCGTTGCTGATCAGAACCACGCCGGTCTTATCATCCACGAAGGGGTTGACCAGGTAACGACCGATCAGACGGTCACGCAGCTTTTCGATAACGGTATCGCCCTCGGCGATCTTGGAAACGTAGATACCCTCAACGGTTCCGCAATCAGCTTCACGGATGATAACGTCCTGCGCAACGTCTACCAGACGACGGGTCAGATAACCGGAGTCTGCAGTACGCAGAGCGGTATCCGCCATACCCTTACGGGCACCTCTGGAGGAGATGAAGTATTCCAGTACGTTCAGACCCTCACGGAAGTTCGCACGGATGGGGATCTCAATGGCTTTACCGGAGGTGTTGGCCATCAAGCCACGCATACCGGCCAGCTGACGGATCTGATTCATGCTACCACGGGCACCGGAGTTCGCCATCATGTAGATGGGGTTGAACTCGTCCAGATAATTCTTCAGCTCATCGGTAACCAGCTTGGTGGTCTCGTCCCAGGTATTGATGACCAGCTGATAACGCTCGTCCTCGGAGATCAGACCACGACGATAGCTGGTGAGGATCTTGGTGATCTTCTTCTCAGCTTCTTCGATCAACTCGTACTTCTTAGGAGGTACGGTCATATCGCTGGCGGCTACGGTGATGGAGCCACGAGTGGAGTACTTAAAGCCCTGTGCCTTGACCATATCCAGCATCTCGGCAGTAACGGTGCTACCCTTTTCCTTGATACAACGATAGATGATCTTATCCAAGGTCTTTTTGGTGACGGTTTCCTGAACCTCCAGATCAAAGATCTTGGCGGGATCGGTACGATCCACCAGACCCAGATCCTGGGGAATGGCGTAGTTGAAGATCAACTGACCGACGGTACAGTTGACGATACGGCTCTCCATCTTACCGTTCCATTCACCGGTACGACGGATGCGGATGGGAGCGTGCAGGCCGATAACACCGTTATCATAAGCCACAATAGCCTCATCCTCGTCCTTGAAGGCCTTGCCTTCGCCGGGCTCATCGTGCTTCACGATGGTCAGGTAGTAGGAACCGAGAACCATATCCTGGGTAGGAACGGTAACCGGGTGACCGTCCTGGGGCTTCAACAGGTTATTGGCGGAGAGCATCAGCAAACGAGCCTCTGCCTGTGCCTCTGCCGAAAGAGGTACGTGAACAGCCATCTGGTCGCCGTCGAAGTCGGCGTTAAATGCGGTACATACCAGAGGATGCAGTTTCAAAGCACGGCCCTCTACCAGCACAGGCTCGAAGGCCTGGATACCCAAACGGTGAAGGGTAGGTGCACGGTTGAGCAGTACGGGGTGATCCTTAATAACGCTCTCCAGAGCATCCCACACCTCTTTACGCATCCGCTCTACCATCTTCTTGGCAGACTTGACGTTGGTAGCAAGACCGTCGGCAACCAGCTTCTTCATCACGCAGGGCTTGAACAGCTCGATGGCCATCTCCTTG
>CAYLIT010000174.1:0-4069 GCA_964383835.1 uncultured Eubacteriales bacterium | reverse complement strand
CCACATACCGCTGACGGTAGCGCAGATCCTGATCCTTCAGACCGTGGAACTTTTCGGGTAGGGGACGCAGAGACTTGGAGAGCAGAGTGATCTCCTTGGCGCGGATAGAGATCTCGCCCATGCGGGTACGGAATACGGTACCGCTCACACCCACGATATCACCGATATCCAGCTTTTTGAAAGCGGCCAAAGCTTCCTCGCCCACTTCGTCGATCTTGACGAACAACTGGATGCGACCCTCACCGTCCTGCAGATCGGCAAATACAACCTTGCCCATTCCCCGCTTGCTCATCAAACGGCCGGCGACAGATACAGGCTTTTCTTCAAAGTTTTCGAAATCTGCTTTGATCTCTTCGCTATGATGGCTTACCTCAAACTTCGTGATGGTAAAAGGATCGTTGCCGGCGGCTTGCAGCTCGCTCAGCTTATCACGGCGAACCTGCAGCAGCTCGTTCAACGAAAGTTCTTCGTTGACAGTATTATTTACGTTTTCCATGGTTATTACTTCTCTACTTTCAGAATCTTATACTCCAGCATACCGATGGGAGCTTCTACCTCGATGGTCTCGCCGGCCTTATGACCCAGCACAGCTTTACCCAGGGGGCTGTCATCAGAGATCTTACCGTTCATAGGATCAGCCTCGATGGAGCTGACGATATCGTAAACCAGCTCATCGCCGGTCTCAACGTCCAAAACGGTAATGGTGTTACCCAACCAAATGGTATCGGCATCCTCAGAAACAACGGCATCATCCTCAACGATGACAGCGTTTTTCAAAGTAGCCTCCAAAGTAGCGATACGGGATTCTACGATCGCCTGCTCGTTTTTAGCCTCATCATATTCGCTGTTCTCGGAAAGGTCACCGTAGGAGCGGGCAACCTTGATCTTCTCGGCGATCTCTTCACGCTTAGTCGATTTCAGTTCGGCCAGCTCAGCCTCCAGCTTTGCTTTACCCTCAAGGGTCAAAGAAATAACTTTTTCTGCCATAATTCTATTCTCCTCAAATTCCGCAAAGCGACCTCGGAATTTCCGAGGTCGCTTTGGTGTTTACAAGGTGATAAGCGTAATCCAAATCTGTTTTAAAAGGCGGATTTGCGCTCACCCTTCGTTAAAATCCTCGTTAATCCGGCAGGATTAACTGCGGTTTGTGCCTTGGCTGAACAAAAATCCGCTCTTTTAAAATCTTCGACCTCAAGACGAGTAGATTTCGAGTGATTTTTGCACAATTTAGGCGAAGCAAGGCCGTCGCCTTGCGAGATCAAATTGGGTGAAAAGCACCGAAATATGCCGTATTGAGGCAGACTCGGATCACACTTATCACCTTAGAATTACTTGCTCATGCTGGCAACTTCAGCAGCGAAGTCGTCCACTCTCTTCTCCAGGCCTTCGCCCTTCACAAAGGAAACCATCTGCTTCACAGTGATTTCCATGCCGGCTTCCTTGCTCACCTGCTTCAGATAAGCACCAACGGAGATCTTGTCGTCCTTCACGTAAGCCTGCTCCAGCAAGCAGTTTTCGGAATAATACTTACCGATCTTACCGCCGATCATCTTCTCAAGAATGTTCTCGGGCTTATTAGCGTTCTTGGGATCGTTCTTGATCTGAGCCAGCAGAATATTCTTCTCGTTCTCGATTACCTCAGCGGGAACGTCCTCACGGCAAAGATAAGCCGGATGCATAGCAGCGATCTGCATACAAACGTTGCGGGCAGCCTCCTGGAACTTCTCGTTAGCGGCGTCAGCCACGTCGCAAAGAACCATAGCGGCCTCGGAACCGCCACCGTGAACGTAACTCACGCAGGTACCTTCCAGACGAATGAAACGCCGAATGTTCATGTTCTCACCGATCTTGAGGATCTTCTCACGCAGAATGTCCTCAACGGTGAACTCGGTATCCTCGAACTTGCAAGCCTTCAGAGCTTCAATATCAGCGGGGTTCTGCTCGGCAACAGCCTTGGCAGCACCCTTAACGAGAGCCTGGAACTCAGCGTTCTTAGCAACGAAGTCAGTCTCGGAGTTGACTTCGATCATAACGCCAACACCGTCAGCGATGTAGGTGTCAACCATACCCTCGGAAGCGATACGGCTGGCCTTCTTAGCCTGAGCGGCAAGGCCCTTCTCACGCAGCAGCTCAATGGCCTTGTCAACGTTACCGTCAGCCTCGGTCAGAGCCTTCTTACAATCCATCATGCCGCAGCCGGTGGTCTCACGCAGAGCGGCAACATCTTTAGCAGTAAAGTTCATATTTATTTCCTCCTGATTATTCAGCAGTCTCTTCAGCAGCTTCCTCAGCATCAGTCAGCTGCTCGCCCTGCTTGCCTTCCATGATAGCGTTAGCCATGGTCTCGGCAATCAGCTTAACGGCACGGATAGCATCATCGTTGCCGGGGATGGGATAATCGACCTCATCGGGATCGCAGTTGGTATCAACGATGGCAACAACGGGGATACCCAGCTTCTTGGCCTCGGAGATTGCGATATGCTCCTTCTTGGGATCCACAACGAACAGAGCGGCGGGAGCCTTCTTCATCTCTTTGATACCGCCATAGTTCTTCTCCAGAATCTCCATCTCATGACGCAGTTTCAGAACTTCCTTCTTGGGAAGCAGATCGAAGGTACCGTCTTCAGCCATCTTCTCCAGCTGATTCAAGCGGTTGATGGACTTACGGATGGTCTGAAAGTTGGTCAGCATACCGCCGGGTCAACGAACAGATACATAATACTGGCCCACTCTCTGAGCCTCTTCGCGAATGGAATCTTGAGCCTGCTTCTTGGTACCGACAAAGAGAACTTCGCCGCCTTCAGCGGAGATATCCCGCATGAAGTTATAAGCTTCTTCGATCTTCTTTACGGTCTTCTGCAGATCAATGATATAGATACCATTTCTCTCGGTGAAGATGTACTCTGCCATTTTGGGGTTCCATCTTCTGGTCTGGTGGCCGAAATGTACGCCGGCCTCTAACAGCTGTTTCATAGAAATAACGGACATGTTTATTTCCTCCTTTTTGTTTTTTACCGCCACAGCACTCTGCTGTAGACCCCACCGGCAAGCCGGAAACAAGGGGCAAAGCGCTGTGTGAGTATTTTTACAGCCCTAAAAGTATAACACACCTATCGCCCGATTGCAAGCATTATTTTACATTTTTTCAAAGAATTAACCGGGCAATACCGAAATACATCAAAAGGGCCAACGCATCCACCACCGTTGTGATGAATGGTCCCGCCATCACCGCCGGGTCAAACCCGCATTTTTTAGCCAGAAGCGGCAAAGAGCAGCCCACAAGCTTGGCCACCACCACCGTGCACCAAAGGGTGATGCAGACCGCCACCGCCACAAGGATCGGCACCCCTGTACGAAGGAGCAGATTATCCACCAGGAGGATCTTTAAAAAATTGGCCGCCGCCAACACCCCGCCGCAAAGCAGGGCAACTCTTCCCTCCTTCCACAGCACCCGCCAAACATCCCTCGGTTGCAGTTCCTGTAGATAAAGACTGCGAATCACCGTCACTGAAGCCTGACTGCCGGAATTACCGCCGGTATCCATCAACATGGGGATAAAGACGATCAACGCCGATTGCGCCGCCAGAGCGTTTTCAAAAGCGGCAATGATACGGCCGGTAAAGGTGGCGGATATCATCAGCACCAACAGCCACGGAATCCGTCTGCGAAAGGTTTCAACGGGACCGATCTTCAGATAACCATCCGCCTCGTCATATTTTTTATATCGATCATCGTGCGCCATTGTATACCGGTCTCTCCTTACAAAATTTCAAATAGAGGTTGACAATTTTTTCCGTCCCCTATATAATTCAAACTGTATTAGTAGGGCACTGGTTTACCCGGTGCCTCTTTTCAGTTGAGGTATAATTTATGTTAAACGCCAAACACATTCCCGAGCTTTTTGGTTGCATGGTCTTTAACGATAAAGCGATGAAGGAATACCTGCCAAAGGAAACCTATCTTGCATTACGTAAAACCATCGAAAACGGCGAAAGCCTTGATAAAACAATTGCAGGTACGGTAGCCGCCTCTATGCGTGATTGGGCTTTGGAGCGTGGAGCCACCCACT
>CAYLIT010000173.1:1711-4096 GCA_964383835.1 uncultured Eubacteriales bacterium | reverse complement strand
AAGGAGGTCATGGAGACCATTATCCGCCTCAATAAAGAAGAGGGGATCACTGTTTTTATCATCGGCCATGTAACCAAGGAGGGTGCTCTCGCCGGACCCAAGGTGTTGGAGCATATGGTGGATACCGTATTATATTTTGAGGGTGATAAAAACCTAAATCATCGAATTTTGCGTACGGTTAAAAACCGCTTTGGTTCCACCAATGAAATCGGTGTTTTTGATATGCAGAGCGGGGGACTGGTTGAAGTAGACAACCCCTCTAAAATGTTTTTGGATGGGCGTCCCGAAAATGTACCCGGCACCTGTGTCACCTGCATTCTCGAGGGTACCAGGCCAGTACTTGCCGAGATCCAGGCTTTGGTCGCCAAAACCGGCTATCCTGTGCCGCGCAGAATGGCCAGCGGCATTGATTTCAATCGAATGGCATTGCTGATTGCTGTTTTGGAAAAACGGGCGAATTTCGTCCTCTATAATCAAGATGCCTATGTCAATGTGGTTGGCGGTTTTAAAGTTTTAGAAACCGCCGCCGACCTGGCAATCGTATTGGCGATTGCTTCCGGATTCTCCGATTTTGAAATGCCCGGTGATTTGATTGCGGTAGGTGAGATCGGTCTTTCCGGCGAGATCAGAGCCGTTTCTTTCCTTGAAAAACGCATCAAGGAAGCTCAAAAACTTGGTTTCACCAAGATCATGGTGCCCTCAAGAAATAAGCTATCCTATAACATCGAAGGGATCGAGATCATTAGGGTTGCCTCTGTATCACAAGCGATCTTTAAGATTCGTAATGAAATGAAATAGAAAACAACCCCTATTAGATCATGTCATTAAGTTAAGAGAGCGAGACTCCATGAAACTTGGTGTCTCGTTTTTTGCGGTTATTTTGAATAAAATGCTTGACAAATCAAACGCCCTTGTAATAGAAGTGATTTTTGCTTCATTACAAGGAGGATATTCTTATGCACAAGCGTCCGGAACAAATCAAAGCTATTTTGTCTCAGCTCATCCAAAATATCACCAATTATCCCGAACACTTTTCCAAAAAACCACAACGCGATTTCGCCAAAAGTTCGTTGATTTGGGTATGACCCAAAGTATGTCCCGTGTCGGCAGGTGTCTTGATAATGCACCGATGGAGGGCTGGTGGGGTATCTTGAAGTCCGAAATGTACTATTTGAAAAAGTTTACAACCCGCAAATCTCTCGTTTCCGTTATTGAAAATTATAAACTTTGTTTTCATTTTAGCCTCCGTACAATGATGCAGGATTGGGATCGTTTCCCCACATCAGTTTGGTTCCGTCCGATTTTGTGGCTTCAACCATCGAATTGTATGTTCCGTCTACGGTAAATCCAATACAATCGGTAAGTGCAAGGTACGGTGTTGTCACAATATCTTTATACAGGGTTGGAAATCCGCATCCTTTATGGCCGTCTCCAATTTGACCATACGAATTATCGCCAACTAAATATAGTTCATTTTGCTCGGTAACCCAAGCCGAGGTATATCCGAAGGCTTTACAAAATACAACCTTATCGGCAATTTGAACAGGAGCTTCAATTCTATTTTTAATTTGAGTGCTTTGGCCGTTTTTACTTGCACCCATAAACCACAAGGAGCCATCGTTTTTTACAAATAAAACAAAGCCCGTACCGATGGAAGCGTATTTGCAATCTTCCATAAGAAGTTGCGGAATACGTATACGAGAACGATCATCTGTCGCACTGTAGCTTTCTTCGGTAAAAACACCCTCCGCAGATCCCATACCAAAAACGTTGCCATCTTCGGTCATATAAATGAGAGTGCCACTGCAAACATCAAGATGAACGATATTTGTTGAATCTACGTTTCTGATTTTGGCCCATTCTTTATAATAAACACCGTATTCATCGCCAAGAAATCCGTTAGAATCAGTGCCTTTGGCATAAAGTTTTCCGTTTTCAACCTTAAAATCGCCACCACCCCAAGAACTAATTTTATTGTATGAAGGCGAATGTTCAAGTCCATCTTTGCTTTTTTTGATTTCTTCGACTGTTCCGCTGTAATCAACAATAGCATCTCGAGTTAAAAAAATAACCGTTGCAACCAACAAAATCGCCACAATTATTAATGATATTTTACCTATAATTTTAAACCTTGTTTTCATTAGAAACTCCTTTATATTTTTAACCTAATACACAGATTCAAATCAAGTTATATTACATATTTCCTGCATAATTTTATAGTAACACATAAATACGTAATTGTACACACAAATATAGTGACAAGGCGCTGCAAGGTTATCTTGCAACGCCTTGTTTATTATCGACCGTCAATTGTTAATTGTTTTCCGGTTTCAAAAATCACAATATCAAAACTATTAACGCCGGGAGCCACCAAACATTTTTCGT
>CAYLIT010000173.1:0-1701 GCA_964383835.1 uncultured Eubacteriales bacterium | reverse complement strand
TTTTTCGTTACATTTTACCTCCAAGAATAAAGAATCCACGGCATATTTCTTAATTCCGTCTTTGGTTATGGTAGCTGCATAGCTTTGATTGTCAACGCTGAATTTAACGCCGATCGTTTCGTTATACTCTTTTACGCTACTCACATTCTCAATGCTATCTGTAACATTTCCGTTCAGACCATAACAAGTCAGAGCCAAATGAGTAGCATCCATATTTTTAAGCGTGTAGATACCAAAATCCGTGCCGTCCAGCGAAATGATATTACCGTCATTTATAAACAATGTATCGCCTTTATAAACGTTACCGTTTTTTAAGGTATAGAGCTCTTCTCCAATGATTGTATAATCATCTGCTTTAATCTTGGTAACGGCACCGTTTTTAACGACAGCAACATAATTTTCACCGGAATTGAGATCTTTACACTGTGCATATGCCGTGTTATTTTTCAAAGTATATCCGTAAACAGAATTACTTCCTTCTATCTTACCAATAAATTCTAAACTGTCACCTTGCCAGATATAAAGACCGTTTTTGTTATCGGTAAAAAGGACATTACTTTCGTCATATGCTATGCAATAATACTCGACATCACATACTTTTATGTTGCTGAAATATTCATATATACCATCGTCTGTTTGATAAAAAACATATTTTCCGGCAGCAATACCGTTTGCGGCAATTTTATCGGTTTTAACCGTTTTTCCGGTTGCTAAGTCATACAAGTTCAACTGCTTTTGACTGTTAGTATATACAATGTAATCATCAGCGACTACTACAGATATACGACCACCACCCGAAGTGGTGGGTTCGTTATCGGGCTCGTCATCTGACGGCGGTGTAATCACAGGCAAATCGTCTGGATCGTCTACATGATCGGTGTCCACCTTTGGTGTAGTGTCATCATTTGGTAAATTTGATTCTCCATTAATCTCTGTATCAGGGTAGGCGATTTCCTCCCCATCATTTGGTGTATTGTTAAGAATGCCACTATTCCATATACCGAATCCCATCAGCACAACCAAACATAAGCAACAAAACGAAGTGGCTGTGCTTATCATGATTCTTCTTTTTTTCTTCTGTGCCGCTTGATATTCATTTGTGCGACGAATAACATTTTCAGTGACTTCAACATAGGTCTTCATACACAAAGCCCTCCTTTTCGAGTTCAGATTTTAGTGATCGTCTTGCACGATAAACAAGGGTTTCTATGTTATGGACACTTTTTTTCATTACACTTGCCGCCTCCTTATTGCTAAGCTCTTCAAAGTAAATCAGCCAAAGAATCTGTCTATATTCACTTTTGAGTTTGCAAAGCGCACGGTGTACCGCAATTTTTTGTTCTTCCCGTATGTAGGCCTTCTCTAAAGACTCTTCATCACTTGTGAGTTCTTTGCAATCACCAATGGATACTGTTATGTTTTTAGAATTGCGTTTAACATAATCAATAGCTACATTTCTTGCGATTGTATATAGCCAGGTTTTAAAAGATGCTTTTGCAGTGTATCGCGGTTTCTTGGTCGTGATTTTAACGAAGGTATCTTCCATCAAATCTTCTGCTGTATAGATATCGCTCACAAAACCGGCAAGAAAAAATATCAGTCCATCCTTATAGTCCCTAACAATCTCTGCAAGACCGTTTACGTCTCCATCAAGGAAACGGCGGTAGCTACTTGCACCGTTATCCATTGACTTTCTCCTTT
>CAYLIT010000172.1:0-4100 GCA_964383835.1 uncultured Eubacteriales bacterium | reverse complement strand
TTTCCACATCCGATTTTGTATAGGCCGTAATATCCAGCACCGCATCAAACGAGCAACATTTAACATATATTTTCCCTCCTATTATTAAGGCAGTGCCCTGCCGTAATCCCCCTATAAATCCATTATAATACACCTTTCGACAAAACACAATCGTTTTATCGTCACAAAGCAAAAATGAGCCGTTTTCACGACTCATTTTTTTGCTTTAAGATATCGTAGCGTACGATTGCTATGCCGATAGAAACCATCGTCATCACGTTGCCGATGGCTGAGCCGTAGGCCGAAAAGACCAGGTTATAGACCAGCCAGCAGGGGGCGCCGAAAAAGGAAATGATACGGATCTGCTTTTCCTTATTCAGCCAAAATGCGCCCGTTTCAAACAGCACACCGGCGATGGGCAGAAGGCTGAAGATATTTTTATAAAACAGCAGTCCCATCACCACCACAAAGAGGTTGGCACCGATGATGGTCGCCTTGGGGTGGTTTTTAAGCCAGCCGGTGTCCTTTTTTTGTGCCAGCACCGAGACCAGAAGTGCCACCACGTCCAGCACCGCCCCTTCAAAAGCGCCCAACAGAAGATACTGCAGAACGTAAAGCACCCGGGAGGCGGCGTTGAAAAAGATGATCCACCGTCTGGTCTTGAGCTGGTAGCTCAACACGAACATCGCTACGGCGGCGATGCCGATAATATTCGCAATGATCGTTAACATGGTTTAAAACAAGCCTTTCATCCAATTCCAGATGGTGAAGTTATCGGCAAATTCGAAGGTTAGGATGCCGATCAAAAAGAGGGCTACGATAATGATCGGCAGAATATAGGTCACATAGGGGCGGATCCACCGGCCCAGCTTCAGGCCCTTGCCCGCGTTGGCCTCGGCCAGGAAGTTCTCGAAGCCCCAGCCCTTTTTGCTGACGCAGAAAAAGACATAGCACAAGGCGCCCAGCGGCAAAAAGCAGTTGCTGACCAAAAAATCCTCCAGGTCCAAAATCGCCGTCCCGGATTTGAAGGGGACAAAATCCGACCAAAGATTATAGCCCAAAGCGCAGGGGACCGAAAGCACCAAAATCGCCACACCGCAGATGATGCAGGTCTTCACACGACTCCAGCCGGTCATTTCCCGTACGCAAGCCAGAATATTTTCAAACACCGCAATGATGGTAGAGAAGGCGGCGAACACCATAAACAGGAAGAACAATGCGCCCCACCATCTGCCGCCGTTCATATTGTTGAAGACCTTCGCCATCGCCACGAACAGCAGGCTGGGGCCGGAGCCGGGCTCCACGTCGAAGGTAAAGCAGGCGGGGAAGATGATCAGGCCCGCCACCACGGCCACGAAGGTGTCCAAAACCAAAATGTTGAGGGATTCCCCGGCCAGGGAACGCTCCTTATCGATATAACTGCCAAAGATGGCCATGGCGCCGATACCCAGGCTCAGGGTAAAGAAGGACTGGTTGATGGCAGCGACGATGACGTTGCCGTTGATCTTGGAAAGTTCCGGCTTGAGATAGAAGGTCAGGCCCTCGGCGGCACCATCCAGGGTGAAGCTATGGACGGCCAGCACCACCATCAGAAACAGCAGGGCCACCATCATATACTTGGTGACCCGCTCAACGCCCTTTTGCAGGCCGAAGGAAAGGATCAAAAAGCCGAGGACCACCACGATGGCCATAAAGCCAACGGTCACTGCCGGGTCGGCCAGCATATTATCGAACAGCCCTACCGCGACTTCATCGGTGATACCGGTCATATTGCCGGCCAAAAACTGGACGAAATAATATAAGATCCAGCCGGTGACCGAGGTATAGAACATCGTCAGAAGGAGGTTGGCCGCCAGCACCGCATAGCCGTGCAGGTGCCACTTCTGGCCCGGTTTTTCCAGCTTTTGATACAGCCGCACCGGACTGCTTTGGCTGGCGCGGCCCAGGGAGAATTCCATTACCATGACCGGCAGGCCCAAAATGATCAGAAACAGCAGATAGATCAACACAAAAGCACCGCCGCCATACCGACCCGCCATCCAGGGAAACTTCCAGACGTTTCCCACGCCGATGGCGCATCCGGCGCTCAATAAAATGAAGCCGAGACGGCTGCCCAAACGTTCTCTTTGCATTTTTTCAAAGCCCTCCTAATTCCGTAATATCACCCAAACGGCAAGCCGATAACCGCACATATTGCGGTGGGGCACAGCACCAGAAACCAGATATATTTATCAAAGCTGAGCTTGATGCTCGAGTTTTGTTTTTTTGATCTTCAGCACACCGTACAGCGGAAAATGCTCCACGTCTAGCTCCTCGATTCCACCGTCTTTTTCCGCAAGCGCGCTGTTTTTTCGATTGCGCTCTTCCTATTAATAAAGTTAAAGAAGTTTGATCAACTCATCAACATCCTCGTTTGTTGTCGCCCAGCTTGTACAAAGCCTTATGACAGTATGTGTATCATCATATCTCTCCCAAAAATCATACTGCACTTTTTTTCCGAACTCAACAAGCTTATCATTTCCCATAACAACAAATGTCTGGTTTGTCGGAGAATCTATAAATATTTTGTAGCCACGTTCGTTAAGAGCATTCTTTATACGGCGAGCAGTATCGATTGCAGACTTGCTGATCTCAAAATATAGTCCATCTGTAAAAAGTGCGTCAAACTGCACTCCGTAAAGTCTGCCTTTGGCAAGAAGTGCACCATGTTGTTTGATCCTTGTGAGAAATTGTTTCGGCTCTTTCTTTGTAAAAATAAGCGCTTCCCCGCAAAGTGCTCCCACCTTTGTTCCGCCAATATAAAAAGCGTCGCATAGCCTTGCAATATCTTTAAGTGTAAGATCACACTCAGGCGTAACAAGACCATAGCCGAGTCTTGCCCCATCCATATAAAGCGGAATGTTATATTGATGACATACTTCCGATAAAGCTTCAAGCTCACTTTTGGTATAAAGTGTGCCATATTCCGTAGGATGAGAAATATAAACCATGCCGGGGAAAACCATTCTTTCATAATGTGCATCAGCATAGAATACTTCCATATAGAATTTTACATCCTCAGCAGAAATTTTTCCTTCTTTATGTTTCAGAGTAATTACTTTATGACCTGAGTACTCAATCGCACCCGCTTCATGAGCAGTAATGTGACCACTTCCTGCAGAAATTACTCCTTCATAATCTTCCAAAATACTATCAATTGCCAATTGATTTGTTTGGGTTCCACCTGAGATAAAATAAACCTTTGCATTAGGTACACCGATGGCTTCCCTTATTTTTTCCGTTGCTGATCGTGTATAGTCATCCGTCCCATATCCTGTCATTTTCTCCATGTTTGTTTTTACGAGTTTTTCCAAGACAACCGGGTGTGCGCCTTCTGAATAATCATTTATAAAATATAGCATCTTTTCCTCCATAAAATGTCATTTTATATTTTCTATCACGCCAAAAATATATGTCAATACAAAAAAACGGTAATACAAACTATTGATAAGATTTTCTATATGCAGTAAACTCTTACGAATAAAGAATATTCGATTTCTGCTTCACCGTTATATTCTTTATTTTTCGTAAATGTTTTCAAAATAATGTAACTGCCAAGATTCCGGAAATAATCGACCAAGTCAAAAACCTCTTTTTGGGGTTTGCTTTTTTAAACAAAGATAAATGTGTTAATGCTTTAATTGATTCAAAATCAAATTTGCATTTTGCTATAATTTCCATATCTTCACCGCCTCCTACGCATTATAACATAAAGACGGATGGATGGCAAGGGGGAGCATAAAGCGGCGACCCTGCGGCAGAGGGATAATTGAAATCAGACTACTTTTATTTCTGCGAAGCGTTAGTTTGTGCAGGCGCCCTTTGCGGTGACCCGAAATTTTTAGGCGGTCCGCAGTAGCGCCGCCCAAAATTTCGACCGCGGCAGCCGTTAGCGCCTCGCTTCTTCTGCCAAAGGGCAGCGCTTCGGCACCACGACCACCGACTGTCCGTAGGACAGTCGGTGAGACAGCGGATGTGAGCCGCAGGGGTGCCGGCGCAAGCCGGCAGGGGGAAGCAATAAAAAAACACCACCCGATTGGGTGGTGTCTTTTTATTGGCTCCCCCTGTTGGACTCGAACCAA
>CAYLIT010000171.1:0-4118 GCA_964383835.1 uncultured Eubacteriales bacterium | reverse complement strand
TCATGGAGCAGATGTTGATGATCTTGCCGTGGCCCTTTTTAATCATGCCGGGCAGAACTGCTTTGGAGCAGATAAAGGGGGCGTTGAGGTCTACGTCCACCACTTTTCGGAAGTCTTCGGCAGACATTTCCAGCATGGGGATCCGCTTAATGATTCCTGCATTGTTGACCAAAATATCCACCGTTCCGAGATCTACTTCGATTTTTTGGACCAAAGCTTGCACCGCTTCTTCGTCGGTAACGTCGCAGACGTATCCTTTGGCAGAAATGCCCTCTGCTTCATAAGAAGCAAGTCCTTTTTGTACCAACTCTTCGTTGATATCGCAAAAAGCGATGGCGGCACCGGCTTGGTGCATTCCCTTGGCGATGGCGTAGCCGATGCCGTAGGAGCCGCCGGTGATGAGTGCGACTTTTCCTTCTAATGAAAATTGATTCATACTGTATTCTCCTTTTAAATTTTAATCATCGTATTCAACAAGCATCACGGTGTCGCATTCCCAGCCGCCGGTATGGGCGGTGTAGACACCCTCGGTCCAATAAACAGGCAGATTACCCTGGGCATGAGCGGGGACAGCCGGAAGGACGATCTTAACCTCTTTTTCGCCGGGGATACGGCTGAAGGTTTCTTCCAATTCGTAGGTCTTGCCGTAGTCGGTGGAGCGGTAGCATTCCAACACCCGATCCTTGCCGTCGAAACGGGCGATGAAGATGCGGTTATTGGTGGGGATGGCCCGTCCTTTATGCTTGGGGTTGATGGCGGCTTCGCCCATGCCGTAATAATATGCCATACCGCCAAGGGCACTTTGAGAGCCGTCCTCGATATTTTTGGCGATGAATTCGCCTGCCTTACAGATGGGCTCGGAAAGCTGCCACTTGCCGTCCATGAAGGTGGCGGAATAATAAACGGGCTTTTCGGGATCGGGGTTGGCTACGTCGTTCTTCATGGTGAAGGGAATAAAGCCGACTCGCAGGGGCAGAGTGGGGGCAACAGCGGAAAGACGGACGGTGTCGCCCTCGGGGGCTTTATAAACCAAGTCCAGATCTTTGATATTCAGAATGCCGTCCCCTTCGAAAAGGTTGAAATCGGTGGGAGTGCCGTCGGTCTTTAACAGCTGACCGTCGGAGCGGAAGATGCCGGTGCGGATGCTGTGATCCAACGATTTATAAGGATGACCGTAAAGGGCGAAGAACCATTGCTCATCCATGGCGCCGTCCTTTTTGATCTCCTGCTTGCGGATATCGGCATAGTAAAGACCGCTCAGCTCGGCACCGTCGATCATATAGCCGGTCTCTTTTAAATATTGATCAAATTCTTCACGGGTGTTAGCGGCACGGAAGAAGGTGCGGGGTGCGCTCCAGGTTTCGCCCTCGTCCTTAGAGGTACGGAAGTGCCAGTTATTACCTGCCTCGCGGTTGAAGAGCCAAAGCTCGCCGCGTTTGGTGTTTTCATAAAGCTGAACATAGGTGGCGGCGCCTTCGCAGGGAATGGTTTTTTCGGGACCGAAAGAATAAATATCATAGGGACGCTCGGTCATGCGGTAGTGGATATCGGATACTTTATGCCCGGTGTATCCCACAATGATCCTGCCACTCTCGGTAATGCAGATGCCCGCTGCGTTATGCTGATCGGCATAATTATAGTTCAGCTTGCACAGGCGAAAATCTCGGGAGGGCGTTTTGCTGCACTTGGCATCCAGCTCCTTGATATGGATTTCTCCCGTATCGGTGAGATAAGCGATATAGGTGAGACCGTTGGCGGCGACTACCGCTGTCTCATGAACCCACCATTCGGTAGTCGCATTTTTGATACGCAATCTGCGACTGTTTTCTAAATTGATCATGTTTTCACACTCCTTTGAGTAAATCTTACCAAAGCCCTGATGGAATGTAAACACAAAAAACGAAAGAAAAGGGTTGATTTTCGAAACAAAAGGCGATATGATAGAGGGGAGGTGATACACCATGTTCTATGATCAGCCGCTTTGCGGCTTTCGTTTGCTGAACGTCTTTTATATTAAAAGAGAAAAGCGGGATAAGATGTCAACGGGGCGTACCCATAGCGGTTTGTCCTATCGAATGCGGGGAAGCGCAGTGTTTGAATTCGACGGCACTTCCCTTGCGGCAGGGGACGGAACCGTTGCCTATATTCCAAAAGGGGTGGATTATCGAAATAGAAACAGCGGGCAGGAGGAACTGATCGCCGTTCATCTGGAGGCCTATGGTAAGGAACACGAAACCTTTGAGGTGGAGAGCGGAATGGAAGAACTGGAGCCGATGTTTCAGGAGCTTCTGAGGATCTGGGAAAGTGGAGAGCCCTCGGCCTATAACCGTGCCATGGTTCAGCTTTACCGTATTTTTGAGGCAATCCGCCAAAAGAAAGAAAAGGACCTGCCTTTGTTGCCTGCGGTGATTGCCCCCGGAGTGGAGTTGATGCGCCGTCGGTTCCGGGATCCCGGCTTCACGGTGGCGGAGATGGCAGAAGCTTGCTTTGTCAGTGAGGTGTATTTTCGCAGGGTCTATCGGGCGCATTTCGGGGAGTCACCGTTGCAGACGATATTAGAGTTACGCTTTCAGTATGCCTGTAACCTGTTACGGTCGGGGTATTATACCCCCAAGCAGGTGGCAGAGCTTTCCGGTTTTTCGGAAGTGAAGTATTTCCGTACCGCCTTTACTAAGCGGTACGGTATGACCCCTTCAGCCTATGCAAATAAAGAATGAAGAGGAGCCGTGGCTCCTCTTATTTTTTGCACATATTCAAAAAACGCTCAAACATTGGTGTGCTGGTCACTGTTTCGGGCTTATCCCAGCTATAGCACATCCGCTCCGGATGGAATTGTACCCCAAAGACCGGCAGGCTTTCGTGATCAAAGCCCTCAACAATGCCGTCTTTTGCACGCAGAGTGACCTTAAGGCCCTCGCCCAGCCTGTTGACAGCCTGATGGTGGTAACTGTTGACGGGGAATTCCTTACCGTAGGTATCGGTAAAAAAGCCTTCCTCGGCGGTTACAAGATGCACCGCTTCACCTCCGGTTACCCGGTGATCGGAGGCAGTGTCGATATGCTGGATCAGCGAGCCGCCGAAATGGATATTCAAAAGCTGAAAACCACGGCAGATACCGAAGACCGGCTTGCCGGCTTCAATAAAGGCTTTGGCAAGAGGGAATTCGCTGTTGTCCCGGGCTTCCTCCATATTGACTGAGCCATTGACCTCCTCGCCGTAGCGAGAGGGGTGGATATCCATACCGCCGCAAAGGAGCAGTCCGTCATATTTTTCCGGCTCTGCCTCAGGGTAAAGTCTCAGTTCTGCGATACCGCCGGATTTTTCGATGGCATCCACGTAAAGATGGTAGTGGGATAAGGGGGTGGGCATCCCGAAGGATAGTAAGATTTTAGGTTTGTTCATGGCTCGTTCTTCTTTCTGGTTTATTCCATTGCCATTTTATCATATCGGCAGAATTTGTCAAGGAAAAACGACGGAGAGAACTCCGTCGTTTTTGTTTATTCCCAAAGAATGGGCTTGCCTGCCTTCAGGCTGGCGGGAAGATCCAGCAACCGTTGATTTTCCGATCCTCGAAATCGCAGGCGGATATTTTTTTGAGTCAAAACAAAGCGTCCGTCTACCAGTACGTCGATCTGCGCCAGCAGGTCGTCGGTCACCTCACAGCGAGGGTGGGGCTCCTTACTCCATAGCTCCTCTAAGGTGAAGCCGGTAAAGGCCCAGATATTCTTTTGAGGATAGACTTCCCGGACACGTTTTAAAAAAGGAAGAAGGGTACGTTGGTTTTCCGGCTCAAAGGGCTCGCCTCCTAAAAGGGTCAGTCCGTTAATGTAGTCCGGTTTTAAAAGGGTGAGCAGTTCTTCCTCGGTTTCATGGGTGAAGGGTTTACCGTAATTAAAATCCCACGTTTCAGGCTGAAAGCATCCCTCGCATCGGTTGGTGCACCCCGAGACAAACAGCGTCACCCGCACACCCTCGCCGTTGGCAATGTCGCAATTTTTGATGCTACCGTAGTTCATTATAAGTGCAGGACCCTTTCCTTGATCTCTTGGGTACGACCCTGGTTCCAATACTGGGTACCAATGTAACCGCAGGTACGGCGGGCAACGTTCATTTTATCC
>CAYLIT010000170.1:0-4184 GCA_964383835.1 uncultured Eubacteriales bacterium | reverse complement strand
TCGGTAAGCGCTATCGCCGTCAGGATGAGATCGGTACTCCCTTCTCCATCTGCTACGACTTTGAGAGTGAAGAGGACGGCTGTGTCACCATCCGTTTCCGCGATTCCATGGAGCAAAAACGGGTAAAAATCGAAGAATTGACCGAATTTATTCGCAAAAGCCTGGAATTTTAAAAATTTTTGGTTGACAAATTATGTTGACCTATTATATAATATAATACGCTCAAAAAATGAATGGAAACCCCTAAAGTAAAGGAGGAAAGAAAATGCTTCGGACTTATCAGCCTAAAAAAAGACAGAGAAGCAAGGTTCACGGCTTCAGAAAGAGAATGCAGACTGCTAACGGTCGTAAGGTTTTAGCCAGAAGAAGAGCAAAGGGCAGAGTCAGATTATCTCACTAATATTAAGGCCACAGTAAAATGTGGCCTTTTTTATTGCAGGGCAGAGCGATCTGCCCATGAGGGATGGAAATGAAAATAGAAAGCGTAAAGGAAAACGTCAATTTCAAACGCGCATATCATCAGGGAAGATCCAAGGTATTCAAGGAAATGGTGGTCTACTGGCGCAAAAACCGCATGGGGGTGACCCGTCTTGGGATCACCGTCAGTAAAAAACTGGGCAATTCCCCTGCAAGAAACCGTGTGCGGCGTATCATTCGTGAAGGAGTAAGGCAAAATAGTTCTATCCTTCCCGTGGGGTACGATATCGTCATCGTAGCCCGCAGCCGTTGCCTGAACTGTAAGAGTACCGATATTGAACGCCTGATCCGCGAGGTCTTTTCGGCTTGAGCATCCGGAAATTCCTGCGTCAACTTTTTATTTTACCCATCCGGGGGTATCAGAAATGGATCTCCCCCCATCTGCCTGCACGATGCAAATACTACCCCACCTGCTCCGCTTACGCCTGTACGGCGATCTTGCGCTTCGGCATATTTCTTGGCGGAGGTTTGGCTTTATGGCGCCTTTTGCGCTGTAATCCCTGGTCCAAGGGTGGTTACGACCCCGTTCCCGAAAAGGAACATTTGTTTAAAAGGAGAAAGCAAAAATGAGTTTATGGAGTTACCTAGTCGCCCCGTTCGCATGGATCATGCAGCAGTGCATGGCCTTGCTGAACAACTATGCTCTGGCTCTGATCGCGTACGCCATCATTACAAAGCTGGTTCTGTTCCCAATTTCCATGAAGCAACAGAAAAATCAGCTCAATATGGTGCGGATGCGCCCTTATCAGGAGGCCCTGGCAAAGAAATACGGTAATAATCGTGAAAAATACAATATTGAATTGCAAAAGCTTTATCAGCGTGAAGGCTACAACCCCATGAGTAGTTGTACCCCGATGCTGATTCAGCTTCCGTTGATCTTTTTGATCTATAATATTGTCCGTCATCCCCTCACCTACGTTCATTTCAAGGAACTCTTCACCGCCAATGCGGCCGAGAAGGTCTATGCCTTAGCGCAGAAGCTGTCCAATTTGCCCGAGTCTGTTACCAAGGTCATGGATACCATCGCAAATGATCCCTCCAAGCTCGCCAAGATCAGTGATTGCGAGTTGCAGATCTACGGTGCCGCTACCAAGGCCGGAGAGATCAACATCCCTGGCGATACCTTCTTCGGACTGTTCAGCTTTTCCGGCACCCCCAGCGAGGATTTCTGGAGCTGGATGATCCTCATCCCCATCCTGGCAGGTATCACCGGCTTTATCACCTCCTGGTTCAACCAGAAGCTGAACGCAATGACCCAGGATCCCGCCGCTGCCGGCAACACCAAAATGATGACCTATATGATGCCCCTGATCTCGGTGTTCTTCTGCTATTCGCTGAACTGCGCCCTGGGCTGGTACTGGATCATCACCAACGTGCTGAGCATCGTTCAGACCTATATTCTGCATAAGATGTACGACCCCAAAAAGGTCCTGGCTGAGGTCGAAGCAAAGATGCAGAAGGAAAAGGATCAGAAGAAGGCAAAGCGTAGCGCTGCCGCCGCTAAAAAGGCCGCCGCTATGGCCGCTACCAAGAAAAAGAAATAAGAGGGATTAGATTAATATGGCAATCAAAGAACTGTTTTTTGAAGCAAAGACCATCGAAGCGGCAGTAGAGAAAGCCGCTTTAGAGCTGGGCGAGGATAAAGATCTGCTCAGCTATACCGTAGAAGAGACCCCCACCAGGGGGATCTTCGGCATCGGCGCTACCCCTGCCAAGATCAAGGTAGAGATCGAGTGTGCCGATGAACCCGTTAAGGAAGAGCCTAAAAAGGAAGAGCCCAAGAAGGTCGCCAACGTCCCCGCCTGGGAGCCCGAAAAGCTTTCCGGCAAGGGAAAAAGAAACGAAAAGACCGACCGCAAGCCCGAAAAGAAGGCTGAAAAGAAGCCTGCCAAAAAGGTTGAGCCCCTGGTTTTGGACGCAGAGGTGGAAAAGAAGCCCGTGGACGATGAAAATTCCAAGAAGATCGTGGAATTTTTAAGCGGTCTCTTGGTTCACATCGGCGCTGAAGAAGAGAGCGCCGTTAAGGTGGAGATCGGGGAAGAGGATCACTACTACGTAGAGGTCAGCGGCGCCAAGATGGGCGTACTGATCGGCCGCCGGGGCGAGACCCTGGACGCCGCTCAGTATCTTTGCGGTTTGGTTCTCAATAAGGGCCGTAACGGCGAAAAGATCCGCGTGACCATCGACACCGAAAACTACCGCGCAAAGCGCATCCGTACCCTGCAGAACCTGGCCGAAAAGAACGCCGAAAAGGCTCTGAAATATAAGCGCAACATCACCATGGAGCCCATGAGCCCCTATGAGCGCCGCATCATCCACGCCACCCTCACCGGCCGTGAGAACATCACCACCTTCTCTGTAGGCAGCGAACCCAAGCGTAGGGTAGTCGTCAGCTACAAAAAGTAAGCGGGACAACGGCTGAAATAAGCGCAGAACGAAAAAAGCCACCGAAGTGTGGCTTTTTTCTTTTCCATTTTTCGTCTTCGACGTATCGACATACGTCTTCAGCCGAAGAAATGAAAATCTGCATCTTATTTGAGCCGTTTTATTGGTAAGCTGAAATAAGCGCAGAACGAAAAAAGTCACCGAAGTGTGGCTTTTTTCTTTTCCATTTTTCGTCTTCGACGTATCGACATACGTCTTCAGCCGAAGAAATGAAAATCTGCATCTTATTTGAGCCGTTTTATTGGTAAGCTGAAATAAGCGCAGAACGAAAAAAGTCACTGAATGGTCGCTCTTTTAATTTAATGCTATTGCAACTTTTCTTATAATGTAGTAAAATAAAATGAAATATTGTTTTTAAGAGGTAGAACATGAGCGATACCATCTGCGCCATATCCACCGCCCCGGCAACGGCGGCATTGGGCATCATACGCATCAGCGGGCCGGAAGTCTTTTCCATCCTGCTCCCCCTGTTAAAGCGCAAAAACGGCAGCCCCGTGCAGGTTGAAGCGGGCAAGGCCATCCTTTGCCGTATTGAGCACCAAGGTGAGGTCTACGATGAGGCGGTGGTTACCTTTTACGAGGGCCCCCGCTCCTATACCGGTGAGGACACCGCCGAGCTTTGCTGTCACGGCGGTCTGTACGTGCTGAAAAGCGTTATGGAGCTGTTGCTTCGTCAGGGTTGTCGATTGGCAGACCCGGGTGAATTTTCCAAGCGGGCATTTCTGAACGGTAAATTAGACCTCATCAAGGCCCAGGCGGTTATCGATCTGATCGAGGCGACCTCCCGGGCAGAGCAGAAAAATGCTCTTTCTCAGATGGAGGGGCACCTTTCTAAAAAGATCACCGCTCTTTACGAGCGGCTGGTGGAGCTGAACACCGCCCTTTTGGCTTACGTGGATTTTCCCGAAGAGGTGGACGCTCCCGAAGAGGATACCCTCGCCGAGCTGAAAGAATTGGAAGCACAGCTCACTTCCCTGCTGGCCGGATCCGACCGTGGGCAGTTGATCCGGGAGGGGTTGAATATTGCCATTGTCGGTGCACCGAACGTGGGAAAAAGCACCTTAATGAATCAGCTTTTGGGGTATGACCGCAGTATCGTTTCTGCCATTCCCGGCACCACCCGGGATACGGTGACCGAGGGTTGCCGCCTGGGAGATCTGAAGTGCCATATTGCCGATACCGCCGGGATCCGGGAAACAGCCGATCCCATCGAGCGGCAGGGCATCGATATTGCCCGCAAACGGGCGGAAGAAGCGGCGGTG
>CAYLIT010000169.1:3424-4191 GCA_964383835.1 uncultured Eubacteriales bacterium | reverse complement strand
CGCAGGGGGATTCTCTTAACAATTTATCTACTGGGAACAAGTAACAGGTTTAGATTCTCCTATCAAAACTAAAAGCTGTGTAGAAATTTTCTACACAGCTTTTTTACTGTCCCTTATAGTGCTTTTTTAATGGCGGCCAGAAGATCATCATATTCTTCAAAGGCTTCCAAATCAGGATTTTCTGCCTTGATGGCATCGGTACTCTTGAACAAAAATCCTGCTTTGCTGGCGCGGATCATACCCAGGTCGTTATGGCTGTCGCCGGCAGCGATGGTTTCAAAGCCGCAGGACTGCAATGCCGTAACGGTGGTGAACTTGGACTTTTCGCACCGCATCTTATAACCGGTGATGGCACCGCCCTCGCCCACGATCAGCTCGTTGCAGAACAGAGTGGGATAGCCCAGCTTTTCCATCAAGGGCATACCGAACTGGGTAAAGGTATCGCTGAGGATGATGACCTGCGTCTCCTTACGCAGAGCGTCCAGAAATTCCTTGGCGCCGGGCATGGGATCGATCTTGGCGATGGTTTCCTGAATCTCTTTCAGTCCCAGGCCGTGCTCCTTGAGGATATTCAGCCGATATTCCATCAGCTTATCGTAATCGGGCTCGTCCCGGGTCGTTCTTTTGAGAGCGGGGATACCGCTGGCCTCTGCAAACGCGATCCAGATCTCAGGTACCAAAACACCTTCCATATCTAAACATACAATATTCATAATAAGATCCTCTCTAATTTAATTATACTTTAAATTCCTCCGGCTTTTCACCAT
>CAYLIT010000169.1:0-3414 GCA_964383835.1 uncultured Eubacteriales bacterium | reverse complement strand
GATGCAAAATCGCTTGGGTGATGCGGGAGGCAGCATGGCCGTCGCCGTAAGGGTTGACCGCATGAGCCATCTTTTGATAAGCGACAGCATCCCGCAGCAGGGTATTAGCCATCTGCAGGATGACCTCTTCCTCCACGCCCGCCATCTTGACGGTGCCGTATTCCACTGCCTCGGGACGCTCCGTTTCGGTCCGCAACACCAGTACCGGCTTACCCAGAGCAGGGGCTTCTTCCTGCAGACCGCCGCTATCGGTCATCACCATATAGCAACGATCCATTAGGTTATGCATATCAAAAACATCCAAGGGCTCGATCAGATGGATCCGATCATGTCCGCCCAGGATCTCGTTTGCCGTTTCCCGCACAGCCGGGTTCAAGTGCACGGGATAAACCACCTGCACGTCCTCGTTTTCTTCCACCATCCGGCGGATGGCACGACAGATCTGTTTGAGGGGTTCGCCCAGATTTTCACGGCGATGGGCAGTGACCAGCACCGTCCGTTTAGCGGTGAAATCCAGCCCATTCAAGGCGGCATCCCGATAGGTATAGTCCGGTTGCACCGTCATCTTCAACGCATCGATAACGGTATTGCCGGTGACGTAGATCTCCCCTGCCGTGGCCTCCCGGGTCAGATTGTTACGGTTGGCATCGGTGGGGGAAAAATGCAGATCGGCGATCCGGCCGATTAGACAGCGGTTCATCTCCTCCGGGAAAGGAGAAAGCTTGTCATAGGTACGAAGCCCGGCCTCTACGTGCCCCACCGCTACCCCGGCATAAAAGCCGGCCAACGCACCGGCAAAGGCGGTGGTGGTATCACCGTGAACCAGGATCAGATCCGGTTTTTCTTCTTTGAACAGATTCTCCATCCCCTCCAGTACGCCGGAGGTGATGGTGGTGATGGTCTGACGGGGTTTCATAATATCAAGATCATAATCGGCTTTTACTTCAAATGCCTCCAGCACCTGATGGAGCATCTCGCGATGCTGACCCGAAAGGCAAACCACGCTTTCGATTTCGGGGCAGGCTTCCAGCGCCTTGACCACCGGAACCATCTTGATCGCCTCCGGGCGGGTGCCGAAAAAGGACATTACTTTAATCTTGCTCATGGTGTTCCTCCTCCGTTTGCTCTGCTTTTTTCTCTCTGCGGTAGAGCACAAAGGCGCCGATCATAATAATAATAAAGGCGGCACCGATAATAATAAAGGGCTTGAAAAAATCATCCGTCGCCATCAGCACGGCGCAAAAGCCTAAAATGGCGGCAATTCCGTAAAGAATAGCCACCGCCTGCTTTTGAGAAAAACCGATGGCGATCAGTTTATGATGCAGATGAGATTTATCGGCCTGCATAGGGGAACGGCCTGTCAGTACCCGACGGACTGCCGCAAACAGCAGGTCAAAGACGGGCAACAGATACAGCAACAACGGCACAAAGAACGCCACGATAGCATAAGCCTTGAACAAGCCCACGATAGAAAGACATGCCAGGGAATAGCCGATAAACATGGCACCGGTATCGCCCATAAACATTTTAGCGGGGTTCATATTATAGGGCAGAAAGCCCATGCAAGCGCCGGCCAAAGCCGCCGCGATAATGGCCACCTGAGGGGATTGCAGTAAGATCAGAATCGCCACACAGCTGATGGTCATAATGATGGAAACGCCGCAGGCCAGCCCATCCAGACCGTCGATGATGTTCACCGCGTTGAGGATGGCCAACAGCCAGATGATGCTCACCGCCACCGACCACCAGAAAGGTAGCGGGATATACGGAGTGTTGCCGAAAAAATTGGGGAACCATTCGATCCGCACCCCGCAGGCAACGGGGATGACCACCGCCAGCATCTGCACAACGAATTTATATTTTGCTTTCAAGGCAAGCACGTCATCGGCCATACCCAGCGCCACGATCACCATAGCGCCCAGCAAAATACCGTAGACCTTCAGGTCGATAAAATTAAAGGTAAAGACCATGGTACTGATAAAGAAGCCCAAAAAGATGGCGAAGCCACCCAGGCGGGGGATCGGCTTTTTATGCATCCGGCGGGCGTCCTTTGGAACGTCGATGGCGCCGATCTTTTCTGCCAGCCGCTTGGCAAGCGGGGTGCAGAGAAAACTGGTCAGACCGGCCACCAGCCACGCCAGCACAATGACCAAATAGTCAAATTTTGACATCCTTTTACTCTCCTACGAATAATACGGAATAATTAGCGGGCAACGAACCCGATCCGATCATGGACTCTTGCCAAAGTCTTGGCGGCGATCTTACGGGCCTCCTCGGCGCTGTGGGTATAGACCTCGCGCAGGTAGCCGGGATCGGCCATCAAACGGCGGTATTCCTCCTGCAGGGGAGTCAGCTCGGCGATGATCGCCTCGGCAACGGCGGTCTTAAAGGTGCCGTAGCCCTGGCCCTCAAACTGCTTCACCGCATCCTCGATGGTACAGCCGGTCATGGCGCTGTAGATGGTCAACAGGTTGTTCATGCCGTGGCGGCCCTCTTCAAAGGCAATACGGTTTTCGGAATCGGTCACCGCGCTCTTGCACTTCTTGAGGATCTTGGCAGGCTCATCAATGATACTGATATAGCTCTTGGGATTGGGATCGGATTTGCTCATCTTCTTGTCCGGCTGGGTCAGGCTCATGACCTTGGCACCCAAGCTGGGGATATACCCCTCGGGCACGGTAAACAGATCGGGGAAGATGCCGTTCATGCGGCTTGCGATATTACGCGCCAGCTCCAGATGCTGCTTCTGATCCACACCCACGGGAACCAGATCGGTATCGTAGAGCAGAATATCCGCCGCCATCAACACCGGGTAATCAAACAGGCCGGCATTGATATTATCGGCATAACGCTTGGATTTATCCTTAAACTGGGTCATGCGGGAAAGCTCGCCGAACATGGTATAGCAGTTCAGGATCCAGGAAAGCTCGCAATGCTCAGGCACGTGGCTCTGGATGAAGATCAGATTCTTTTTAGGATCCACGCCGCTGGCGATGATCATCGCCAGGGTGGAAAGGATGCGCTCGTGCAGCTCCTTGGGATCCTGACGTACGGTGATGGCGTGCAGATCCACCACCGAGAAGATACCAAGACCCTTTTCGCTGACCTTGCTCCAATTGCGTACTGCGCCGATATAGTTGCCCAAGGTGATGATTCCGCTGGGCTGAATACCGCTGAAGATCGTTTTTTCCATATATAGAACCTCTTTCAAAAGATTATTTCAATTTCAAATATGATACCACAAATATTTCAACTTGACAACTATTAAAATAAATATTATTATATTATCCGTGAAATTATGTAAGGAGAGATATACTATGACTGTAAGAACAAGATTTGCGCCCTCCCCTACCGGCTATATGCACGTGGGCAACCTGCGCACCGCGCTCTACACCTACCTCATCGCCAAGCAGA
>CAYLIT010000168.1:0-4202 GCA_964383835.1 uncultured Eubacteriales bacterium | reverse complement strand
TTTGACGAAAATTTTGCCACCTCTTGGGCCAATTTTTCCAGTTCCTCCGTATTCCGGAATACAAAAGTATGCTCTCCGCCGTAGCTACGGATGCCTATCACCTCCGGATGATCGGGGTTGCCGGCGATCAACACAACGTTTTCCGCTTCACTCTCTACGATCCTTTGAATCTTTTCCACAAAAGGACAGGTGGCATCCACAAAGCGAATGTTATTCTCTTTGAGATATGCCAAATCCTCTCGGGGGATACCGTGAGCGCGAATGACCGCCACACCGTCGGCAGGGATATCCTGCACCCGGTCGGCGATCTGCACGCCCTTTTCTTGCATCTCTGCAATGATCTGCGGATTATGAATGATAGGGCCGACCGTATAAATCGGCAGAATCGCGGACTCGATCTCTTTATTCAAAAAATCGATGGCACGGGAAACGCCAAAACAAAAACCGGCGTGTTCAATCACTTCTACGCTCATTTTATTCCGAAAGCCTTTCTTTGATCGTTTTATAAAGCAACGCCAGCGACTCGTCAAAAGAACAGTCAGAGGTATCCAAGATCACGCCATCCTCCGCGGGTTTTAAGGGCGCTACAGAACGGTTCATATCCTGCTCATCCCGTTGATTGACATCTGCCAAAATCTGTTCGTAGTCAACCTCCTGCCCACGCTCCAGCAGTTCATTATAACGACGGCGGGCACGCACCTCGGCACTGGCAGTCAGGAAGATCTTAACGTCAGCATCCGGCAAAACCACCGTGCCGATATCACGACCGTCCATGATCACATCATTTTCAGCCGCCATCTTGCGTTGCGTATCAAACAAAAACTGACGTACCGCAGGAACGGCACTTACCAAAGAAGCACACTGACTCACTTCATGCAAACGGATATCTGCAGAAACATCCTCGCCATTTAAATAAACGTGCTGTTCCCCGTTAATAAACCGCAGACCAACGTTGATCAAGGGCAGAGCAACAGCTACTTTTTCCGTATCCCTCGGATCGATTTTGTTCCGAAACATATAAAGGCCTACCGTACGATAAAGCGCGCCGGTATCCACGTAGATATAGTTCAGTTTTTCAGCCAGCCTTCTTGCGAGCGTACTTTTTCCCGCTCCGCTGGGTCCGTCGATGGCAATGTTAATACTCATATCAATTCTCCTTTACTGCAGCTTGCCCCGCCAAATATCCGGTCGAATAGGCAATCTGTAAATTATAACCGCCGGTAAGAGCATCTACGTCCAAAATCTCACCGACAAAATATAAACCGGGGATCAGCTTTGATTCCATTGTGCGAGGATCTATCTGCCGTACGTCAACACCGCCGGAGGTAATGATCGCTTCTGAAAAATCCCCCTTTTTAAGTAGTTTGATCTCAAAGTTTTTAATTATGTAAACCAACCGTTCCCGCTGTTCCCGGGTGATCTGATGAACCTTCGTATCCGGCACAATGCCACTGCGGCGAATTATAACAGGAATCATCTTTTTGGGCAACAGCCCGCCGAGCGCATTGCGGAAATCCTTATTCGACTGTTCCTCGAAATCACGCAACAAACGCTTGTCCAGCATTTCATCGTCCAAAGCAGGCTTCAGATCGATCTCGGCCTTGCATGGAAAATCATTTTCCTTCAAATGCGAAGAAGCAGAAAGCACGATGGGGCCTGAAATTCCCTCGTGCGTAAAAAGCATTTCACCGAACTCGCTGTAAAGTATTTCTCCCTTACAATCCACGATGGTCAAACGGACGTTTTTCAAAGAAAGTCCCATCATTTCCACGCAGGTCTTCCCTGTTTCCGTAAGTGATACAAGTGCCGCAGTCGGCTTAACGATACGATGCCCAAGCGCCGCAGCAAAGCGATAGCCATCCCCTGTGGATCCAGTCAGCGGGTAGGAACACCCCCCTGTTGCCAAAACCACTTTATCGGCATAATATATGCCGTTTTTGCCGGTCAAAACAAAGGGTTCCGCAGTGACGGATCTGATCTGATCCTCCACAACCGTTACACCTGCGCGCTCTATTGCGCGCTTCATGGCATTTCGCACGTCAGCCGCACGGTCCGATTCCGGGAAAACCCGGTTTCCGCGCTCGATCTTCAAAGGAACGCCCCATTCTTCAAATAAAGCGTAAGCATCATAAGCATTAAATGTGCTGAATGCCGAGTATAAAAACTTCGGATTCGTAACCACCCGACCGATCAATTCATCTTCGGAAGAAAAATTCGTTACGTTGCAACGTCCTTTTCCGGTGATCAGCAGTTTCTTACCGAGCATATTGTTTTGTTCGATCAGCGTCACAGCAGCACCTTGTGATGCAGCAGCAAAAGCTGCCATCATCCCGGCCGGTCCGCCCCCCACAACAACGATATTATTCAACTGTAACTCATCCTTTTATACATATTGACTTTATTTTAATCTTTTCAGACTTAAATTGCAAGTAAAAGTTGAAATTACCATTTCCGCATGATAAAATGAAGAAAAACAAAATCTGGAGGTAACTCTATGAAAATCAAGCTTATTGATCTGCCGGAGGAATTAAAGCTTCCGTTGGAAGAGGTCAAACCTCTTCTTTCCTATTCCATCGAAGAAGACGGAATTTCTGTTGCTGTTCGCAAAAACGAGGTCGGCCCCAAGATCATCGTTGAAGACAGCAAGGTTACGGTTGAATACCATAAAATTCCCGAATTCACCCGTCTGTTGACCATGCTGCCCGGACGCATTGGAACCGAAGGCGTTTACGAAGAGTTCCCCGCCCACGAGGATCTTTGCCTGATGTCTGACTGTTCCCGTAACGCCGTATATCATGTCGCCGGTGCCAAGCGGATGATCCGTTATATGGCCATGATGGGTTTCACCTCTTTCATGCTTTATACCGAGGATACTTATGAGGTTCCCGAATATCCCTTCTTTGGCTATCTGCGTGGACGTTTCACCCAAGCTGAGCTCAAAGAGCTCGATGCCTATGCCCTCTCTTTTGGGATCGAAATGATTCCTTGTATGCAGGTTTTGGCGCACCTGGAAGCCGCTCTCCGTTGGCCTGCTTTCAAAGATATTATCGACACCGGAAATATTCTTCTTTGCGGTGACGAAAAAACCTATGAATTTATCGATGCGATAATCAAAAGCTGTCGAGAATGCTTCCATACCGACCGCATCCATATCGGCATGGACGAAGCACACCTCATGGGAGCCGGCAAATACCTTAAAGAAAACGGCTATCGCAATAAAAACGAGATCTTCCTGGAGCATTTGGACCGTGTAGTAAAGATCTGCGAAAAATACGAATTCAAGCCTATGATCTGGAGCGATATGTTCTTCCGCATCGAGTTCCACGGTTATTATGTGGATGAAGGCGAAATCTCTCAGAAGGTTATCGACATGGTTCCCGAAAACGTAGGCCTGGTCTATTGGGACTATTATACCAAAGACGAAAAAACCTTCCGTCACATGATGCATTGCCACAAACAGTTTAAGAACCCCACCTACTTTGCAGGCGGTGCCTGGAAATGGGGGGCCATGTCTCCCAGAAACTATTATTCGCTCATGGTTAACGACCTACATTTGAAGGTCGCAAAGGAGGAAAACATCCCCTTGGTCATCGCCACCGCCTGGGGTGATAACGGCGCTGAAGCTTCTAACTTCTCTATTATGCCCACCCTGCAGCAGTATGCTGAATATTGCTATGCCGACGGCGAAAACAGAGAATGGGTCAAAAAGCGGTTTGCCGAAACCTTCGGTGTTGATTTTGATAAGTTCCTGCTCATCGACAATCCCAACCTCCTCTCTGATGTTGACCGCGCCGAGCGCCGGGATATTAACGGCAAGTCCCTTCTTTACAACGATCCCCTGGGTGGCTGGATCGACTGCCGCGTCAAGCCGGAATATGCCAGTGAGTACGCCGAGATGGCTGAACAGCTTTCAAAGGTTGAAGAAAACAAATTCAGTTATATATTCAAATCTTCCGAAGCACTCTGTAGGGCTCTCGCTTTAAAAGCAACCCTTTCCCTGGACATCCGTAATGCTTACCACGCCAAGGACAACGTCACGCTGAAGACTATTGCCGCAGAGCGAATTCCCGCTACCATTGAAGCTGTAAGCAACTATATTACCGCTGCACGAAACGAATGGTACTATGACAATAAGACCTTCGGTTTTGACGTCATTGAGCTTCGCCTGGGCGGCCTTAAAGAACGGTTGAATACCACCAAGT
>CAYLIT010000167.1:0-4241 GCA_964383835.1 uncultured Eubacteriales bacterium | reverse complement strand
CCAAGGCCGGTATCAATCTGGATGCAGTCAAGCTGATGGGTGAGATCATCCGGGAATGTGCCGAGGCTACTGCCGAGGAGGATTCCATCGGTTGTGCCAAGCTGGTGGTCTTTGCCAACGTGCCGGAGGATAACCCGTTTATGGCGGGTGCCTTCCACGGTGTGGGTGAGGGTGAGTGCGTTATCAACGTGGGTGTTTCCGGCCCCGGTGTTGTCAGCAGCGCCATTGCCAAGCATCCCGATGCGAACATTACCGAAATTGCCGATATCGTCAAAAAGACGGCCTTTAAGATCACCCGTATGGGTCAGATGGTGGCAAACGAAGCCTGCCGCCGTTTGAACGTGCCCTTCGGTATTGTGGATCTTTCCCTGGCTCCCACCCCTGCGGTGGGTGATTCGGTGGCTCATATTCTGGAGGAGATGGGTCTGGAGCGGTGCGGTACCCACGGTACCACCGCTTGTCTTGCACTTCTCAATGACGCCGTAAAAAAGGGCGGCACCATGGCCTCCTCCCACGTGGGTGGCTTGAGCGGCGCCTTTATCCCTGTTTCAGAGGATGCAGGTATGATCCGTGCCGCCGGCGAAGGGGTGTTGACCCTGGACAAGCTGGAAGCCATGACCGCCGTTTGCTCGGTGGGTCTGGATATGATCGCCATTCCAGGCGATACCCCTGCCGCTACGATTTCTGCTATTATTGCCGACGAGATCAGTATCGGTGTCATCAACAATAAGACCACCGCTGTCCGTGTCATTCCTGCCATCGGTAAGGACGTGGGCGAGAGTGTGGCCTTCGGCGGTCTGTTGGGCGAAGCACCCATCATGCCGGTTCATCGTGAGAGCAGCGAGAAGTTTATCTCCCGTGGCGGTCGTATTCCTGCACCGATTCATTCTTTGAGAAATTGACAAAAAATGAAGGCAACCTCCTTGGAGGTCGCCTTCGTTTTTATTCGCCCAAACCGAGACCACGCAGATCGGCGACGGTGCCGTTCTTTTCGGCTTCGTAAAGCTTCCAGATCACCCGCAGACTTTGCAAAGAGCCACGGGCATCGGTCAGCGGCTTTTTGCCGGTCTTGATGCAATCTACAAAGTGCAGGATCTCAAACTGGGTATTTTTAGATTTGGGGTTGGCGTTCATATCAATGGACCACAGCACCGTTTCGCATTGGTCGTTGCGCTCCTCATCGGGGCGGTGCTCGGCGTGCTTATCGTACAAGCGGATCTCGCCGGCATTGCGGTTGTAGTCCAAAAGACCTTTTTCGGTCTGGACCTGGAAATCATAGCAAAGGCGGGAGCCACGGGCACCCCAGGTGGCGCCATGATAACCCAAGGCACCGCTGGCGAATTTGATGACGGCGGCACTGGTACCCTCCTTCATCAACCAGGGGGTGCCGACACGGGTGCCGAAATGAGCGCCGGAGACCGGCTCTCCCAAGAACCACAGCAAAAGATCGATATAATGACAGCCGTGGCTGAAAAGCTGACCGCCGCCCAATCGTGCGGTGGCAAGCCAAGAAAGCTCGTCCGGCTTGGTCAATTGCTCGGTCCAGACGGACATTTGAATGACTTTGCCGTACTCACCGCTATCCACCAGCTCCTTGAGCTTGACGATACCCGGCCAGTACCGGACGGGATAAGCACACATCAGTACGACCTTTTCTTCTTCACAGACTTCAATCAGTCGGAGGCATTCTTCTTCGGTGTTGCAGAGAGGCTTTTCCATCAAAATGTGCTTTTGATGGCGGGCAAAATAAAGACCGCATTCATAATGCAGGTCGTGGGGAAGTACCACCAGAACGGCATCTACGTAATCCACCATAGTTTTATAGTCGGTGGTAACGTAAGGGTTGTTCAGGACAGAGGCCACGTCCTCGGCCCGCTCCTTAATGATATCACAAACGGCAGTGATCTCGACTGCGCCGCCGCATTCGTTGATACCTTTGGCATGGTTTTTCATCATGCCGCCGCAACCAATAAGACCCAATTTGATTTTTTCCATTGTGTTTTGCTCCTTTTCTGTTATAATGAGATTGTCTGATCCCATTTTAACGCAGATGTGGCGGATTGTCTTTGTCGATTTTTTACTTAAAATTTATACAATCTTTGCAAAAAGGAGGGGAGAGTATGCGCAATTACGTACGTACACAGGTGACGGAGCTGATTACTGTACGTTCCATCGTCACCGTTCACTATTTTGATCTGCGGTTGCAGCAAACAGTGGGGGAGCGCCATGACTTTCCCGAAATCTTCTACGTGGACAATGGGTTTGAAGAAACCTGTATTGACGGTACACCCCTTACGCTGCAGGCGGGGCAGTTGGTGATTTTTGCACCGAATGCCTACCATGGTTTTGAGGAGCCCGACGGCCCGGGGAACGGAGCAGTGGGGATCGTTAGCTTTGAGAGTGATTCGCCGTTGCTTGCAGAGCTTTATAATCGGGTTTTGACCCTGACTGCCGCTCAACGGGAGCAGTTTTCGGAACTGTTGACCCTAGGGCTGAATTTATTTGAAAACGTGGATCGCCGTACCGGCATGAAAGGGATGGTCCTTAAGCCGGGGGCAGATATCCGGGAATTGCAAAATTTAAAAAATCTGTTGGAATTATTTTTACTGGAGCTTTACCATGCCAACAGCAATACCGCTTTGCCCGGCGGGGCCAACCGTGAGCATTTCAAGGCGTTGCAGATGGAGCAGTTGACCGCCTATCTGTTGGAGCGGCTGGACCGTACCCTTACGCTGGAGCAGATGGGGGAGGAACTGGGGCTCAGCACCACCAAGCTCTGGCGGTTGGTGCACGAAAAACAGGGCTGTGGTCCGATGGCCTATTTTTTACAGCTTAAGATCGAAGAGGCCAAGCGGCTATTGACCAAGACCTCCCTCAACGTCACCGAGGTGGCGGAGCGGTTGGGCTTTAGCTCGGTACACTATTTTTCTAAAATGTTTAAGGAAAAGACCGGGAAAACACCGTCGGCTTACGCCAAAACGGTGGACAGGAGATAACAGATGAAGATTTTATTTACAGTATTGGAACTGATCGGTGTGGTGGCCTTTGCGGTGTCCGGCGCCATGGTTTCGGTTAAAAAGAATATGGATATCTTCGGGGTCACCTTTTTGGGGCTGATCACCGCCTTTGGCGGCGGGATCCTGCGGGATACCTTAGTGGGTAAAATTCCGCCTGCCTTCTTCACCAACTATTGGATGGTGCTGGCGGGGACGGTTGCGGCGCTGATCGTTTTTTGGGTGGCCCGCATATTGAAGGAACGGTATTTTTCCAAAGAAGATACCATTGAGCATATCAATAACGTGTTCGATGCTTTGGGGCTTGGTGCCTTTGCCGTGACCGGCGCTCAGGTGACGATGGAGACCGGCTTTGAAAAGCAATGGCTGTTGGTGTTGATGATGGGTCTGCTCACCGCCATCGGCGGCGGTCTTTTGCGTGACCTGATGCTCAGGGAGATTCCCTTTGTTCTGAACAAGCGGATCTATGCCATCGCCGCTTTGGAGGGGACTGCCGTTTATTACGTACTGCATCTGCTGGAGGTTACCGAGTGGCTTGCCGCCTCGATCGCCATTCTGACGACCTTCCTGCTTCGTCTGTTGGCTACCCACTTCAAATGGAATCTGCCCCACGCCATTCCCAATAAGAAATAATAAAAATCCCCCGCATGGGGGGATTTTTGTTATTCAATGGGTTTTACAATGACGTTGGGGTCGCTGAGCAGGAATTCCATCGCGGTGGTATATTGAGTGAGGCAATGACCGTTTTCCTGGGTGACAGAGGATTGCGCCAGGGTGCGGTCCCAAAAGACGAACCGATACCAGCCGTCCTCGCTCTTTTCATAGGCGCCCAGGGGTAACAGGCCGTTTTTGACGGTTTGGCTGGTGTAGCCTTCCCCTTCAACGAACTTAAAATAGATGCCGTCGAACAGTTGTTTGGTCTCTTTCGTGACGGCGTTACGGTCCTTGGAGTCGGCAATATACTGAGAGGCAAGGCTTTCGTTGACGGTATACACCGCCTCCTTATATTGCGCCGAAGTCTCGTCCGCTTCTTCCTTTTGCAGGTAGGTCTTGGCGTCTGCTACGCTCATCTCTTCTGCCTGTTCGTGGAAATCAATATTGTCCTTTACCTCGGGGGTGGTGCTGACCAGAGGGGTCACATCATTTTGAGGGGTTTCTTGCTCCTTGCAGGCGGTCAGGGAAAGCATTAAAATAATAATCAAAAGTAATGAAATAATTCTTCTCATT
>CAYLIT010000166.1:0-4285 GCA_964383835.1 uncultured Eubacteriales bacterium | reverse complement strand
ATACCAGTCGGAACCGTTCTGTCCCTGATAGGGAGGCAGGATCTTAACGCCGCCAAAGGTACGGTCAAGATCCCACGGCAAACCCGTTCCGATATAATCGTTGAGATAAAGCGGCTGATACTGCGTCAGCACGCCAACCGTATCCAACCCCGAGTTGGTGCAGTTGGAAAGGGGAAAATCGATGATGCGGTACTTACCGCCGATGGGGACGGCGGGCTTTGCCATCTCCTGGGTCAATACGTAAAGGCGGCTGCCCTGACCGCCTGCCAGCAGCATGGCCAGCATTTCTTTTCTTTTCATATCTTTATTCCTCCCGTTTTTTGGTTCTGTAAGAATAATAGGTGGCCGAGAACGGTGCAAGATGCAGGTTGGCCGAGCATCCAAAGTTGTTCCAAGGTTTCTCTGTTACAGTGACCCGTTTCTTTACACGGTCCTCGCCACCGAACCGTGCCTCGTCGGAGCAAAGGCACAGGGTCAACGTACCTGCTTCGGGAAGCCCTAAGTTATAATCTATGAGGTCATATTCTGAAAAATTCACCACCGCAAGCAGTGTTTCCTTCTTTCCTTTGCGAAGGAAGGCTAAAACACAGTTGTCGGTATCGTCCAGCGAGATCCATTCAAAGCCCTCCCAGCCGGAATCCTGCTCCCAAAAAGCAGGGCGGGCGGCGTAGAGCTTGTTCAGCTCTTTTACATAGGTCTGTAGCTGTTGGTGCGGTTCATAGTCCAAAAGCAACCAGTCAAGGCCCTGTTCCTCGTTCCATTCGATGAACTGACCGAACTCCCCGCCCATGAAGAGCAGTTTTTTGCCCGGGTGGGCCATCATATAGCCGAAATAAGCCTTGAGGTTCTGGAACTTTTCCTCGTAGGTGCCGGGCATCTTGGAGATGAGTGAGCATTTACCGTGCACCACCTCATCGTGGGAAAGGGGCAGTACGTACTGCTCGGAATAGGCGTAGGTCATCGAGAAGGTCAGCATATTCTGCATTCCGTGGCGGAAGAGGGGGGGCTCCTTGATATATTTCAGGGTATCGTTCATCCAACCCATGTTCCACTTGAAGTCGAAGCCCAAGCCGTCAAAGTCGGTGCCGGTCACGTGAGGCCAGGCGGTAGACTCCTCGGCCACGGTGATGGCGCCGGGGAAGGAGGCGTGCACCTCGTAGTTGAGGGTCTTTAAAAGAGCTACCGTTTCCAGGTTGCCGGTACCGCCGTATTGGTTGGCGCTCCATTGCCCGTCCTCTTTGCCGTAGTTGCGGTAAAGCATTGAAGCCACCGCATCTACCCGCAGACCGTCGATATGGTAGTTCTCCAGCCAGTTACAGGCGCTGGAGATCAAAAAGCTTTGCACCTCCGGCCGGCCGTAGTCGAAGATCCGGGTGCCCCAATCGGGGTGATCCCGCATCAGAGGATCGGTGTATTCGTAGCAAACGCCGCCGTCGAACTCAAACAGCCCTGCCGCATCCCGGGGGAAATGAGCGGGTACCCAGTCCATGATCACCCCGATCCCCCGCTGATGGCAACGGTCGATGAACTCCATCAGCTCATGGGGAGTACCGTACCGTGAGGTGGGAGCGAAGTAGCCGGTCACCTGATAGCCCCAGGATTTATCGAAGGGGTATTCACTCAGGGGCATCACCTCAATATGGGTATAGCTCATCTCGCAAACGTAGTCTAAAAGGCGGTCTGCCAGCTCGGTGTAGGTATAAAAGCTGCCATCCTCCTTCAGCTTCCAGGATCCCAGGTTCGCCTCGTAGATGTTCATGGGTCGGTTGCGGTAATCGGTCTTGGCACGCTTCTTCATCCACTTGGCGTCCTGCCAGGCATAGCCGGAAATGTCGTAAAGCTTGGAGGCAGTATCGGGGCGTAGGGCAAAGTGGGTACTGTAGGGGTCGGCCTTATAGATGGTCTCCCCCGATGGAGTCCCGATGGCGTATTTATAGGCGTCGTAGGTGTGCAAGCCTGCCACCGTCACCTCCCAAACACCCCGGTCGTCGGTCTTGATCAGCGGCACCGCCGCAGTGTCCCAACCACAAAAATCGCCCACCAACGAGATCCACTGGGCATGGGGCGCCCAAACACGGAATTGCCAGCGGCCATCTTCTAAAAGATGACTGCCGAAAAAGCGGTGAGCACGAAAATTGTTGCCGGTGAAAAATAGATCCTTGGGGTATGCATTCTGATCCAATTAACACCACTCCTTTTAATTTGAAATCTACATATAAATATTATAACGCAAATATAAGAAAAGTGACAGTAAATTTTGCCGAAACCATAAAAATCCATTTATTGCATAAAATTCACTATTTTAAATTGGTTAAATTTAACAAAAAATACAACCCGATGACGGCAAATTTGTTACAAACGCTAAAGAAAAAGCCAAATTCTCTTGACAACGGCGCAAAAATGCATATCATATTAAGTATGGTTTTATTTAATAGCAGAAAAATTGAATATAAGAAGCCCTTCGGGGCGATCAGAGCAGGGGAGCCGCTGTTTTTGCGGCTGACCCTTGAAGAGGAAGCACCCTGTAAGCGGGTTAAGGTTATTTTTCGTTACGATAGCGGCGAGATGGAGAGTGGTTATCTCAACCAAGAGGGGGAGAGCCAAAGCTTTTCCGGCACCTTGGCGTTGAAAACGGTAGGCCTTTGTTTTTACCGCTTCGAGGTGGAAAAGGAGGATGGCTCCCTGCTGTTTATCGGCACCACCGATGGAGTCCGTGCCACCGTGGGCGATTGGTTGCCGGAGTGGCGGCTGACCGTCTATGAGCAGGAATTCGATACGCCGCAGGCTTTGAGCGGCGGCATCTGGTATCAGATCTTCCCCGACCGGTTTTGTAAGGGCGAGATGACCCCGCCCCGCCCCGTAAAGGGCCCTCGGATCTATCACGAGACCTGGGAGGAACGTCCCCTTTTCGTGCAGGATCGCCCGGATTTCAGAGGCAACGACTTTTTCGGCGGCAACCTGGCGGGTATCCGTGAAAAGCTACCCTATCTCAAGGAGTTGGGGGTGGATCTTGTCTACCTCAATCCCATTTTTGAAAGTGGTGAAAACCATCGCTACAGCACTGCCGATTACGAGCAGGTGGATCCGCTTTTGGGCGAAAACAGCGATTTTGAAGCCCTCTGCCGGGAGGCGGAGGAGCAGGGCATCCGTATCGTGCTGGACGGCGTCTTTTCTCATACCGGCGCCAACAGTAAATATTTCAATCGTGAGGGATTATATCCCGATACCGGCGCTTTTCAGAGTAAGGACTCGCCCTACTACCATTGGTATCATTTTATTGAATATCCCCAAAAATATGATTGCTGGTGGGGATTTGATTCCCTGCCCTGCGTGAATGAGCTGGCGCCGGACTTTATGGAATACATCAACGGCCCCGAGGGAATTGCCCGCCTTTGGATGGAGCGGGGCGCCTTCGGCTGGCGGCTGGACGTGGCCGATGAACTGCCCGACGGCTTTTTGGAGGCCTTCCGTACCCGGGTCAAGGAAACGAAGCCCGAGAGCCTCATCATCGGTGAGGTATGGGAAAACGCGGTGGAAAAGGTCAGTTACGGCGCCCGCCGTAAATTCTTATTGGGAAAACAATGCGATACCGTTATGAACTACCCCTGGCTGGAGGCGACGGTGGCACTGCTGAAGGGCGGCAAGACCGAAGATTTCTATAATGCCGTGATGGATATTATGGAAAGCTATCCCGAACCGGCTTTGCGCTGCCTGATGAATATTCTTTCTACCCACGATACCGCAAGAATTCTCAATCGCCTGGGGGCAGATTTCATTCCGCCCCGGGAATTCCAGGCAGATAATTATTTATCTGAAAAACAGCGCCAAAAGGGCACGGAATTATTGAAAAAAGCGGCCTTTTTGCAATTTTCTCTGCCGGGTATCCCCTGTATTTTTTACGGGGATGAGCTGGCCATGGAGGGTTACGGCGATCCTTATTGCCGTGGTACCTATCCTTGGGACGGCGGAGATCGGGAGATGCTGCAGTTTTATAAGGAACTGGGCGCGGTTCGAAAGAACTACCGACCGAATTTTGCCGGAGATTGCACTTTCGCGGCGTACGAGGAGCAAAAATTGGTTTTTGATCGCGGTGCGATCCGTATCGCCATGAACCTGGGCGATCAGCCGCTCCCCATGGAGGGCGAGCCCCTTTTGACCGAAGGCTATGAAAACGGGCAACTGCTTCCCGGCGGCTTTGGGTGGTTCTTGAAATAAAAAAATCTCCCCGGTGGGGCAATGTCATTAAGTTAAGAATGACAAAAGAAGAGTAAAAATAAAATAGACA
>CAYLIT010000165.1:0-4305 GCA_964383835.1 uncultured Eubacteriales bacterium | reverse complement strand
AGCGAAAAAACACCTTTTCAAAACGGTGTTCAAGTTTGATTGCTCACCCTAAGCACAGGAGCCGTTTCTTAAACGAAATGCTTCTGTGCTTTTGTTTTATCGCAATGTTTAAAATGCTATGCAAGTAAGTCTTTAAGGAGGGCAAAATGAAATTTTTAATTAAAAATATAAGAGTGTTTTCTATTATAACAATATTTTTGCTGTTGTTCTCTACTAACGCTTTTGCTGCAACGCAGGATACCAAGATCACGGCATCTGAAGCGGCAAATCTCGCGATTTTTTATTATTGCTTGAATGCCGGAGATAATAGTCCGGTTTCTCTTGATGAATATGTAGTGACACCGCTGTATGATGAGTTAGGAGAAGTGACGTATTATAGTGTTGACTTTTTTCATAAAAAAGCATCAAAAGGGTACGTTGTTATAGGTGCTGATTTAGAATTCGTTCAATGCCCGGAAATGAGTCCGGAGGGGATATCTATTTATTATGAAAAAGCATTGAACGGTTTTTTGACAATCTATTATAATCCTTATGAAGTATTCTTTGCTGATCCGGAAGAATCCGAATTTTCAAATCTATATACCGATGTAGATGAATCTGAAGTTGAAGGAAATCTTTACGAAGCAAGTATACAAGAAAACAGAGCACTTCTGCAGCTTGTGGCAGATGAAATCGATCCGCTGACATATCGCAGTGTTATTTCTATACACCCTGTTACGTTTTTGCAAAATATCGGATATACCAATGTGTCGGCAGGGAGTTATGGGACGATAGAAACAGCTATGAATAATGCGGGCGCATTTAACTGTATGTATAATGTCACTAGAACGACTCCGTATACTATTGAAAGTACGGGGTGTATAGTAAGGAATCCGGATCACTGTACGATCACCGCAATTTCAAACGTTTTAATGTATTGGAGACCAATTTGCTGTCCCAACTATCCTTCAACGTATGACGAGATGTTTACGGTAGTCTATAATAAAGCCATCCAAAATGAATACTTTACAAATACATACGATGGCGGAGGATTAACTGCAGAAGAAATCGCAGAATTGATTCTTCAAATCAACACAATGTATACATACTCCGGTCGGGCAATTCGTAATTATCAGCAAACAGAATATTCTGATTGGGGGTTTATGATGCATTACATTGATTTAGGATGGCCTGTTCTGTTTGGTTTGATTGCACCGAGGAATTTTACATATACTGCGCATCGAACGATTGCATATGGATATACGTATGTTTCGGGAGATCGTGGAGATTATTATGATGAATTTGCATTTGTGAAGTTTTTTGACGGTCATTCTACTGCCGGAAAATACGTTTGTTGGGAAATGCTGGAATTTTACTCGGCAACGGAAGATCCGGCGGATCAAATAACGTTTACTATGTGCGCATTTCGGCCGTATTAACGGAGGTGAGTTCCCTTGAAAAGCAGGTTTTTTGTTGTTATACTTATATTGACGTTGGTGCTTAGCGGATGCTCCGGTAAAAAAATCGAACAGAATTTTCAGCCGGTGTATTTGGAGATCGACGGTGACGTTCAAGGCTATGTTTCTGCAGAATACGCTAAAAAGCTTTGGGATGAAGCGATTTGTACTGCCGCTTTCCTTGAACGGCAAAGTATGACTGGGGCATATACGCTGTGTTTTTCCGAGGCACCAAGTGCGTCACGCAAGGAATATACCTTTTTCGTTTCTTCGGATCTTAATTTGGTAAAGTATAATGACGAATGCTATCGATTGACGGAAAGCGGAAAAACGTGCTTGCGTTATTTGATCGAGGTATCCGATTGGATTTCAAAAAAGGCAGAACCCTTTTTGTGGAAAGCAGATACTGCCGTAAAAATAATTGCTTCCTATGGTGATTTTGCGATTGGTGTTTTGGACGATCAACCTGATATAAGAGTTAAAATCAAATCATCCGGAGAGTTAAGTGCAATTGTTGGAAAAACAATCGTTTTGACCAATTTCTATGATGCAAAGAAAGAGGGCGAGCGTATCGAGATCATCTCAGATGCGTTCATTACCCCGGAGGAGTTGAAGCAGAACATCGAGGCCAATCAGACCGAAGAAGGATAATATAGAATGAAAACCGTGCCTCGGCACGGTTTTCTTCATTAATTCTGCATTCTGCTTTATTATATTGTTACATTGGGTCTTGACAAAATGGCCGTATCTCACTAAAATTGGTATAGAACTTTTTGGAGTGTGTGAAATGAAGTTTATTTACAAGATCAATACCGCGCTGGACGTGCCTATCTATCAGCAGCTGGTGGATGCCATCCGCACGGCGGTGAAAAAGGGCGAGCTGACCGCCGGTCAGCAGCTGCCCACGGTGCAGGAGGTGACCAAAAACCTCGGCATTGCCCGGGGCACCATCAAGCGCGCCTACGACGAGCTGGAGCGGGCGGGCTTAGTGGAAAAGGTGCAGGGAAGAGGGACCTTTGTCCGTTATCAGCCTGCCGATTCCGGCAGTCGCAAGGAGCAGGCCATGGCCGCCATCGATCAGCTGTTGGATCAGCTGGACGAGATGGGGCTTTCGGCGGCGGAGATTAATATTTTCCTTAATTTAAAATTAAGGGAGCGGGCGGAGCAGGAGGCACACGTCAAGGTGGCGGTGGTGGAATGTAACCCCGAAAACCTTTCGCAAATGAGCGAACAGCTCCGCCATCTGCAGGGGGTGGATCTCTATTCCTATATGCTCCACGATATCCGTCAGTATCCTTATAAATTGGGGGAGGATTTTGACCTGATCGTCACCACCTCCTCCCATGCGGAGTATTTAGAGAGCGTTCTGCCGGTGAAAAAGCGCATCGCCCGGGTGGCCTTCCGTCCGGCGGCGGGGTGTCTTTCTCCCATCATTAAATTGCGGCCCGGTAAGCGGCTGGGGGTGGTGGGCTACAGTCCCCGCTTTACCCAGCTGTTGCGTAATACCTGCGTGGATTACGCCGAGGATGCCGTCCTTTTGGAGCCCGTCACCTTCGGGGAGGGTGCCGACCTGACCGATTATCTTGCGGAGGCGGATGCGGTGCTGGTGCCCAAGAATTTTGAGAAGTATTTCACCGCCGCCGCAGTGGAGCTGTTGCACCGTTTTGAGGGCAATCTCATCGAGTGTTATTACGAGATGGACGAGGGGTCGCTGTTGTATCTGGAGGCCAAGATCAAACGGCTGTTGGAGGAAAAGACCATATGATGAGTGAAAAACTGTTGCGTAGGATCGCGTTGGTTTTAGTGCTTTTGATGGTGACCGTCTGCTTCGGCGGTTGCAAAAAGGAGCCCGGTGTGAAGCCTGCTTATGACGAGAGCAAGGCGCTGGTGGTGGTCTCTTATAATATTAAGTGCGCCATGTACGGCAAGACCATCGACCAGGTGGCGGAGCAGATCAAAGCGGTGGATGCGGATATCGTCGGCTTTCAGGAGGTGGATTATTTCACCGGTCGGTCGACTCCCGCGGATCAGATCGCGGCCATTGCGGAAAAGGCCGGCTTTCCTTACTATCAATTCGAGCCGGTCATTACGTTGACCAGCAATTCAAAGAATCGGGCGACCGAGGAGGATGACGTGGATCTTTACGGCCACGCCATCATGAGCAAGTATCCCATCAAAAAGAGTGAGATCATCTGGCCCGAGGCACAGAGCGATGACGGGGAGCCCCGCAACTTCGGTCGCCACGAGATCGACGTGGACGGCACCACCGTTGCGTTTTACAACACCCATCTGGATTTCACCAAGGGTCGGGAGCAGTATTTAGAGGTGCAGGAGCAGTACATGGCAAAGGATCGATATGCCATCTGCGTCGGCGATTTTAACGAGAACTATTCGGAATTCGGCGTCTATTTCGATTTCGAGAAGTTCTATAATTTCACCTTCGGCGAGAGCCCGGACGGGGAAAACGTCATCGTCCGTAAAGAGACCAATAAGCAGCTGATCGACCATATCATCGTGACCAAGGATCGATTCGTCTGGAAGGACGGCGGCCTGGGGAACGGGCTGTATCAGAAGGAGCACGACGGCGCCAGCGATCATCATATGATCTATTGCTATTTGAATATTGTGAAGTGAGAAAAAACGAGAAGGAATTGCTCCTTCTCGTTTTTCTTTTATAGGTGTTACCCCAAATGAATTGGGGTAAGGTGAAGGAATAAATCATAAAGAAAAAAGAATAATGAATGGAGAAAACCGCACTGCCGTGCGGTTTTCAGCGACTGTCAAAAAAGTCCCCGACCGCAGAAAAATAAGAACAAAAAGTGGTTGATGCCAATTTATAAAGTTTAAAGTAGGGAAAGAATAATACTCT
>CAYLIT010000164.1:0-4311 GCA_964383835.1 uncultured Eubacteriales bacterium | reverse complement strand
TGGCCATTTCAGCCACGCGTTCATATCCCAACAACTGACCAAGAGCAATGAAATATGCATTACAGGATTGCGCAAAAGCCTCTTGCATATCCAATTTACCATGGCCGCTATGATCATGACAGGCAAAGGTGCGGTCATTGATCCGTATCCCTCCGTCACACGAATATCCAAAGGCTTCCATCCCCGCTTCCAACGCACAAGCGGCAACGATGATCTTAAAAACAGAACCGACTGCTTGCGCAGAAAACGCCCGATTGATCAACTCCCCGTTGGTCGACTGCAAATACGTTGATATCTGCGATTCATCATAATCCGGATTCGAACTAACAGCCTTGATCTCGCCGGTCTTACAGTCCAAAACGATCCCGGCACCCTTTTCAATATATTGCGCCATTGACCGGTCCAGTTCACGGCAAAGCTCATCCTCCAGGGTCAAAACCAGTCCGTTTTGTGATATTTCCCCCTCTGTTGCTTCTATCCCCAGGCCACTGATCGCGCCGCGCACTGCATCGGTGGTGTAAGAAGCATAAACCGTCGACGAAAACAGACTCAAATACTCATCATATTCTTTCTCGATTCCGGAAAGCCCTACCTCACCGGCGCTGTCAAGGTACCCCAGTAAATGCGAGGCCACACCGCTGTAGCGACCTACCCCAGCAAAGACAGATACCCCCGGCATCATTTGAGGCTCAATGGAGCTCCAAAGTACAAAAGGCGTTTCTTTTTTCAATTTTTCTCGCAGAGCATCGTAGTCCCAATTGCTTTGAAGCGCCAAAGCATCCAGATATTCCCATTGAAAATCCCGTGGATTCACCACCATATACCAGCACTCTTGATTTCCCGCAATAGGATCCATATCTTCATCATAGATCACCCCTTTGGTTCGGTACAACACCACTCTCCCTTCACGGTTACCGGCAGCCGTTTCTGCCAGCAATGCATTGTCACCGGCGGATAACCAGAAGATCCTGAAGATCAGACCGATCAGCGCCGCGGCGATCGCTAAATAAAACATTCCTGTTCGACGTATCATCTTAAATCATCACCCGCATTAGTATGCCCGAATTCCTTGAATTTCCTCATTGACTTTTATAGGCAAAAGAGGTATAATCATTATAGAACATTTGTTCTGAAATGGAGCGCGTATGGAACGGATTATTTTACATTCTGATCTGAATAACTTCTTTGCCTCGGTGGAGGCGGTCAAGAACCCAGCTCTGCAGGGAAAAGCCTTTGCGGTAGCCGGCGATCCCGATAAGCGTCACGGCATTATTTTAGCCAAAAGCCAGCAGGCGAAAAAATACGGCATCACCACCGGTGAAGCCATCTGGCAAGCTAAACAAAAATGCCCTTCACTTGTAGTGGTCAAGCCAGACATGAAGGCATATCATTATTATTCCAAGCTGGTTCAAAACATTTACCAGCGTTATACCGATCAGATCGAACCCTTCGGAATCGATGAATCCTGGTTGGATGTAACCGGAAGCACCCGGCTTTTCGGGTGCGGCCCGAAGATCGCATACGAAATCCGCAAACAGGTGCGCGAAGAGCTTGGCATGACGGTTTCTATTGGTGTCTCCTACAATAAGATCTTTGCAAAATTAGGGAGTGATTTAAATAAGCCAGATGCCACCACAGTGATTTCCAAGGAAAATTTCAAACAGCTCGTGCACCCATTATCGGTTTCTAATCTTTTATTCGTAGGTCGCTCCACACGGGAGAAATTACATCAATACGGCATTTATACCATTGGGCAATTAGCCGCCACCGACCCTTCTTTTTTAAAAAATCTTTTGGGTAAAATGGGTGTGATGCTACACCAATATGCTATCGGAGCTGAAGCCGCCTCTGCTTTGTTGACCGAAACACAATCGGTCAAATCGGTCAGTAATTCCGTCACCGCCCCGCAAGATCTTCTGACCTTTGAAGAGGTGCGTATTCAGATATTGATGCTCGCCGAGCACGTTGCTTCCCGCATGCGGTCCCAACAACTGCACGGCGCCCTGGTCTCTCTTTATGTGAGAGATAACCGATTCAACTCCATCAGCCGCCAGCAACCGCTACCGATCCCCACAAACAACGCCATGGAGATCGCGCAAACTGCAATCACACTTTTCCAAGAGCATTACGATCTTTCAAAACCGGTCCGTTGCATTGGAATCGGCGTTTCTAGATTGCAGCCGGACGATGGAAATATTCAGCTCACTCTTTGGGACACCAATCAAAAACGCCTGGATGATCGTTCCCTGGATCATGCGGTGGATCATCTGCGAGACCGCTACGGTTTTAACTGCATCGTGCGGGCAGGTTGTCTGCACCACCAATTAAAAAATTACACCATTTCCAACGACCCGGGAGACACCTCTTCCCTCTGCACACTTCCGGGATGCCACATATAAAAAAGCCAACCGTTCAACGTTCAACGGTCGGCTTTTAATAATTTATTCTACCAGATGAGCCTTCGAAAGTGCCACATCCTGATCGGTGCAGGAAAACTTCTTTTCAAAATCATCCAAACTCTTAAGAGCGGTGCCAAGCTTATCTGCAGCCTCGGCTTTTGCAATTAAAAGGTTCGATTTCAGCAATTCATAATCGGAGATCAATAACCGATACCGATTTTCGGCATCCTCACGTAAGGCCTTGGCATGGGCTTCGGCGTCCTTAATGATCGCGGCCGCATCATTCTTGGCCTTGATCATCAGTTCAGCCAGCACTTCACGATTATCGTCATACAGTTGGGCGCGACGGCGTAGCTCACGCAGTTCTCCAGCCTGGCTCTGCATACGATGATTCAGTTCCGAACGAGCCGCCTCTTCATATTTAGGCGCCATCTCAGCTTCCAGTTTGCGGCGCACATCCGCCTCGAGAAGAGGACGAAGCTCTGCTTCCAAACGGGCGCGGATCGTTTCGGTCAACACGGGAGTCAGTTCCTCGGTGATCGAAGCACGTAACGCCTCCTCATCCGCAACTTGACGCTGATTTTCAGCAATATTTTCCTGCTGTTCATCTTCCATCTGCATCATGCGTGCATTCAATTCATCCAGATCATTCTGGAGCATTGCAGTCTGGCGGTTCAGATTTTCAATATAAGCGATAACTTCTTCTTTATTATATCCTTTAAATACTGTTTTAAAGATCTCTGTGTTTGCCATGACAGGCCTCCATATCTCTTTTAATAGAAATATCATATCATAACAAAATTAAAAAAGCAACATTTTTCAAAAAGCCGAACTTATTTTAAAAAAAGGTTGCTTTTTTTAAAAAAGGATAGTATAATAACAAACTGTAAATGCGCCCGTAGCGCAGTTGGATAGCGCGTCAGACTCCGACTCTGAAGGCCGCTGGTTCGAATCCAGTCGGGCGTACCAAAAACTCGAATGCTGATGCATTCGAGTTTTTCTTTTATATAAAAATGAGGTAAGGGGATCATGAAAAAATTTTACTTAAAGCCAAAACTTTTCTCGGTTATGAAAAGCTACACCAAAAAGCAACTGTTGCAGGACATTATTGCTGGCATCATCGTTGCAATTATTGCGCTTCCGCTCTCCATCGCACTGGCGCTTGCTTCCGGTGTTGAGCCTGCCTGCGGTGTTTATACTGCCATTGCGGCCGGATTTATGGTTTCACTTTTAGGCGGAAGCCGGGTGCAAATCGCAGGTCCTACCGCCGCCTTTGCAACCATTGTCGCCGGCATCGTAGCAACGCACGGCATGGACGGTCTGATCATCGCAACGATCTTAGCCGGTAGCATGCTGATTCTGATGGGTGTCTTCAAGTTGGGTTCCTTGATCAAATTCATCCCCTATACCATCACCACCGGTTTCACCGCCGGTATTGCAGTAACCATTTTGATCGGTCAGATCAAGGACTTTTTAGGTCTCACCTATGCTGATGGGATCAAGCCGGTAGAAACCATTGAAAAGATCGAAGCAAACATTGAAGCCATCAGCACCTTCAGTTGGCAAGCTTTACTGGTTGGCGCCATTTGTCTTGCAATCTTGATCTTCTATCCTAAAATCGAAAAAAGAATTCCTCCCTCACTGATCGCCGTTATCGTGGGTGCTCTAATGGTAAAATTTATTCCCGGAATGGATGAAAGTGTATTCACCATCGGCGAATTGTATACTATCCCCACCGGTCTTCCCCAATTTACCCTGAGCGGTATGGAATTCAGTTTTGCCAAGGTTTCGGCCGTGCTTCCCAGCGCCTTTACCATTGCGATCCTGGCGGCCATTGAATCGCTGTTATCCTGCGTCGTTGCAGATAGTATGGTCAACTCCAAACACAATTCCAATGCCGAGCTGGTTGCCC
>CAYLIT010000163.1:0-4390 GCA_964383835.1 uncultured Eubacteriales bacterium | reverse complement strand
TTTCAAAATAATAAATAATAGAGAATAAAGAATAAATTCGGAGGATTTCCGCAAAAGGCGGAAATCTTCATTTTTTATTATTTATTATTTCTTCTTTATTCTTTCCAAATGTAATTGAATTTGGTTCTTAAAAGCCCTTCCCGAACGCCGGGGAGCAGTACCTTTTCAAAGTCTAATTTTCCCTGCTTATAGTATTCGGTCAGGAGCATCCAGCTGACAGCGTTCTTTTCGGTGCAGTCGGCCTCCTCAAAGGCATCGATAAAGGCAGGGGAGAAGGGGCGCTCTTTTCTCTCCATATAGGCAGGAACGTTCTCCCAGGCTGCGTGCAGTACCTTCGGGGTGATGGGCGCCACGGTGAAGGGGGGATTGGGCATCTTCTTGACGGTAAAGCCGTCCTTTGTCACCGTACCGGTGGAGAGGGCGGGCAGAAGATGATAGCTTTCGGTGTGGTCGGCAAAGGCCAAGGGCACGGTAGCCAGGCAAGCACCGTGATCGGCAAAGCCGACGAACATGGGGAAGTTGAGGCGGCAGTAATGAATGACGGTGGGATCGGTGATGGAAAGGATCAGACCGATATGCTCCCCGTCCAGTTCTTCGTAGCTTTTTGCCGTCGCATCGGTTACGGTCATTTTTTCTTCAAAGACTTTTTTGGCGATATTCTGGGCAATGACGTCGCCGAGATGATACATATTGCCGTCGTCGTCGCATTGAACGAGATGCTTTTCTTTTCCGTCGTAGATTCCCTTGCTCTTGAGCTCGCAGCCCGAAGCGAGAAATTCTCGAATCTTGCCCGGCAGATTTTGGGGTGTTTTTTTTGCGCAGCCACCGATGCCGTTGAAGACCAGCGCCAGTTTGGTTTCTCCCTCTTTTTCATAAGTAAAGGGATGCGCCCAGTTGTCGCCATTGTGACCGCCGGGGGTGCGGCTGTGGATGATGCCGATATTGCCGGGTAAGTCCATAGCGTCGGTCTCCGCCAAAAGGCGGTCTAAATTGCCTGCCAGCTTGCGGTAATAAATTTTGCCCTCGTGCATGGTGGCGATGCCGGTGTAGCAGCCTGCATCGATGCCCTCGGTCTTGCGGAGCATTTCAATAATGAGCGGTGCGGCACGCTTGGTGCCGTTGTAGCCTGCGATGATACACATGGTTTAACATTCCTTTCAAAGCTTTTTTTTAAAATCATAGCATACTTTTTGAGAAACTACTATGATAAAATCGTGATAAACTTGTATAAAAGATAGAATCAGTTTGCTTTTCGATAGGCAGACGGGGTGGTGCCGGTATGGGCTTTAAAGACCCGGCAGAAATAGTGCAGATCCAAAAAGCCGCAATCTTGCGCCACTGTCTGGATCTGCAGGTCGGTGGCCCGCAACAGGTGCTTAGCCTGCTCGATGCGTTTTGCATTGACGTAGGCGGTGAGGGTCTGCCCCGTTTCTTTTTTAAAAACCGAAGAAAGGTACCCCGCGCTGACGCTGATGGCCTCTGCCACCGAAGAGAGCCCCAGCTCGTTTTGCAGATTGCTTTCGATATATAAAACCGCCTTCTGCACGGTGGGGGAGTAGCTTTTGATAGAATGGGTCTGCACCAGGCGGCAGTAGCTTGCCATCATTTCTTGCATAAAGGAGGGGATGACTGCCACGTTGCGTAGCTGCTCGATCCTGCGGGCAAAGCTTGAGGAAACGTCGTTCAAAAAAACAGGGTGTACCCCGCCGGTCTCTGCCGCCTTGCGGCAAAGGGTGTTCATGATGATGCAGTAATTCTGCAGATTGCGCAAGGGGTCGGCGGTGCGCTCCTCAAAGGCGGAGGTGGAAAACGCCAGGGTCATATTTTCGGCAATGCGAAAATCCCCGTGGGAGATGGCATCCATCATACGGTTTTCAAATTCGTAACGCTGCTCCATCGCCCGAATTTTTTTTAAATCGGTTTCTTGTTGCATTTTTTCGCCCATTTCATCGTTTTTTATAATTATAATACAAGAATTGACCCGTTTCAAGGTTTTTTCCACAAAACAACATTAAATTTATGTAACAAAACATTAAAATAATGCTAACTGTATTGTTTTGCATCCTATATAATAGAATTACATCAATACAAACCAAGAGAGGATCAAACATTATGGCTAAAAATGAAACACCCCGTAAGTTTGGTATCCGCGATTGTCTGGCCTATGCGGCAGGCGATCTCGGCTGTAACATGAGCTTTGCGCTCAAGGGAACTATGTCGATTTTCTGGACCCAGTTCATGGGGATGGATCTTTGGTATGCTCTCCTGCTGATCGTTGTGCAGGTATGGGATGCCATCAACGACCCCCTCATCGGTTCCATCATCGATGCCGATAAGCGTCAGTACAAAAGAAATAAGTTCCTTACGTACATTTGGGCCGGCTCTATCGGCCTGATCGTTGGCGGTGCTTGTTGCTTCCTGCCCTTCCCAAACGCTCCCGTTTGGGCAAAGGCGATCATCTTTATCGCCGGTTACGTGGTTTGGGATGCTTTTTATACCGTGGCCAACGTGCCTTACGGCTCTTTGCTTTCCCTGATCTCTAACGACGTAAAAGACCGCGCCTCCCTTTCTGCCTGGCGTTCGATCGGTTCCATCTTTGGTAATATGCTGCCGATGGTTATTCTGCCCTTCATCATTTATGATAATGATAATAACCTCATCGGTGAGCGGGTATTCATCGCCGCTTTGATCATGGGTGTTCTGGGCTTCATCTGCTTCCAGTTCATGGTCCGCAATACCGAGGTTCGTGTGGAGCAGGACATTACCCTCAAAGAGGATGCTCCCAAATTTAACGTACTGAAGGCAATGGCGAATTTTGCCAAGAACCGTCCCGCTGTCGGCGCTACCGTTGCTGCCATGGGTATGTTCATCGGTATGCAGGGTGCTACCACTGCTGTTACCGTTATCTTCCAGTCCTATTTTGAGAACGTGAAGATCTCCGGTTTGGTACAGTTGTTTGCTATGATCCCCGTCGTGGTCTTTACTCCGCTGGCACGTAACATGGTTGCCAAGTACGGTAAAAAAGAGCTGGCTACCTTTGGTTCTATCTGCGCTATCGTAGCAGGCCTGGGCCTGTTCATTATCTTGCCGAACAACACCGATCTGGATCTGATCATCTACATTATTTGCCAGTTGGTATTCTCCTTGGGTATGGGTATCTATTCCACCGTATCCTGGGCGATGATGGGCGATGCCATCGATTACAACGAGTGGAAGACCGGCTCCCGTGAAGAGGGCACCGTTTATTCCCTGCATTCCTTCTTCCGTAAGTTGGCGCAGGGCCTTGGTCCCGCACTGGTATTGGTCGTGATGGTCGCTCTGGGCTACGTAGGTGAGAATGAAGGCGATCAGGTTTGGGAGGTTGCTGTTCGTCTGCGTTACCTGGTAGCCGGTACCTTCCTCTTCTCCGGTGTGATGCAGTATGTAGGTCTCGGCCTCATCTATAATCTGGATAAGAAGAAGCTGGCCGAAATGAACCAAGCTCTGGGCAGAGGCGAAGAGTAATTATAAAAGGATGCCCGAAAGGGCATCCTTTTTGAAAGTTTATAGTTTTTTTACAGACTTTGACAGCAAAATAAGTTATAATTAGAAAAAATCAATTCGGAGGAAACACATGAGAACCGTTTTAAATCTCAATACCAAATGGGCCTTCACCAAGATGCCGGAAGAGGTGCCCACCGCTTACAGCAATAAATGGGACGTGGTCAACCTGCCCCACTGCTGGAATGCCATCGACGGGCAGGACGGCGATAACGATTATTTCCGCGGCACCGGCTATTACGGCAAGACCATCAATAAGACTGATCTGCCCGAAGCTGACCGTTACTATCTGGAGCTGCGGGGCGCTAACTCCTCGGCTGACGTTTATCTCAACGGCAAAAAGCTGGCCCATCACGACGGCGGTTACTCCACCTGGCGGGTGGATCTGACCGAATCGCTGGAGATGGTCAACACCTTGATTATTGCAGTAGATAACTCTGCTAACGAGACCGTTTATCCCCAGATGGCAGACTTCACCTTCTACGGCGGTCTGTATCGGGACGTTAATTTGATCTGTGTCAGCGAGTCCCATTTTGATCTGGACTACTACGGCACCCCCGGCTTGAAGGTTACCCCCATCATCGAGGGCGCCGATGCTAAGGTAGAGATCGAGGCTTACGTTGCAAACAGCAAGATGGGCCAGAATCTTCGCTACGTCATCGAAGATAAAGAGGGCAATATCGTTGCCGAAACCACCGCCGATGATACCAAGGTCGAATTGACCATCGAGGGTGTTACCCTGTGGCACGGCAGAAAGAACCCCTATCTCTACACCGCCAAGGTTGAGCTGTTGGAGGAGGGTAAGGTGCTGGATAACGTGGCTACCCGCTTCGGTTGCCGTACCTTTAAG
>CAYLIT010000162.1:2367-4395 GCA_964383835.1 uncultured Eubacteriales bacterium | reverse complement strand
TTTTCATCGAAAAGTTGGACGCCGAAAACGACAGTGTTGTTACCTTTGACAAGGTTGTAAGCGTTGGCGAAGGCAAGAAGCTGAAGGTAGGTAAGCCCTACGTTAAGGGTGCTACCGTTGAGGCTACCGTAATCAAGAGTGGTAAGGAAAAGAAGATCATCGTTTATAAGATGAAGCCCAAGAAGAACTACCGCAGAAAGCAGGGCCACAGACAGCCTTATACCAAGATCCAGATCTCTGCGATCAATTCCACCGCTCCCAAGGCTGAAGCGTAACTTTTATGACGGTCCTTCGGATCTATCGTAAAGGAAAGCTTTATACCGGTTTTGAATGTGAAGGTCACAGCGGTTACGGAGAAGCGGGCAGCGATATCGTTTGCGCTGCGATCTCGACCGGTGTGCAGTTTTGCATCAATTGCGGTGAAAAAATCGATCATGTGCCTATGAAACTGACGGTTGATCAGGATGCGGCGTTGATTCGATGTATGTGCCCGGCACCGAATGCTCAATTTTCTAAACATATTGAGGTTTTGATCGAGCTTGGGCAGAGCATTGCAGAAGAGTATGCAATGTATTTTAACCTTGAAATAATGGAGGTGTAACAAATGTTGTTTAATATTCAGTTTTTTGCTCATAAAAAAGGTATGGGCTCTACCAAGAACGGCAGAGATTCCGAATCCAAGCGTCTGGGCGTAAAGAGAGCTGACGGTCAGTTTGTTCTGGCCGGTAACGTTCTGGTTACCCAGAGAGGGACTAAGATCCATCCCGGTAACAATGTCGGCCGTGGTTCCAACGATACCTTGTTTGCTTTGATCGACGGCAAGGTTAAGTTTGAGCGCGTTGGCCGCGACAGAAAAAAGGTTTCTGTCTACGCTGAAGAGTAAACCTTAAAAATCCCGGATCTCATCCGGGATTTTTTTGTGTGTTTTAAAAAGAAAGGAGGACTTGCTCATGTTTGTTGATGTGGCAAAAATATGGATCAAAGCCGGCAAGGGTGGCGATGGTGCCGTGGCATTCCATCGGGAGAAATATGTCAATGCGGGCGGTCCCGACGGCGGTGACGGTGGAAAAGGCGGCGATATTATCTTCCAGGCCGATCGCAATCTGAATACGCTGATGGATTTCCGCTATAAAAGAAAATACGTTGCCGAAAACGGCAAAAACGGTGGTACGAACCAGTGCACCGGTGCTGGCGCTCCGCCGTTGATCATCAAGGTTCCGGTTGGGACTTTGATCAAAGATGCCGAGACCGGTTTGCTTATGAAGGATCTTTCGGATGAGGAGTCTTATGTTGCTGCAAAAGGCGGCAGAGGAGGATGGGGCAATCAACATTTTGCAACATCCACCCGTCAGATTCCCAGATTTTCCAAACCCGGGCAACCAGGTGAAGAATTTCATATTCAATTGGAGTTGAAGTTGATCGCCGATGTTGGTCTGATCGGATTTCCCAATGTAGGTAAATCCACCTTTTTATCGGTCGTTTCGTCTGCACGGCCCAAAATCGCAAATTATCACTTCACAACGATGACCCCGAATCTTGGGGTCGTTGATCGCTTCGGTAACGGTTTTGTAATTGCCGATATCCCCGGTATTATTGAAGGAGCAGCAGGTGGAGCCGGCTTGGGAACCGCGTTCCTGCGCCACGTTGAACGGTGCAGAATGCTTTTGCATTTGGTTGATGTAGCCGGAACAGAGGGGCGTGACCCAATTGAAGATTTTGAGATCATTAACAAAGAACTCCAAGAGTATTCCCCGACCCTTGCATCTTTGCCTCAAATTGTGGTTGCTAATAAATGTGATGCTGTTTACGATGATGAGATGAAGAATCACTTCATTGAACACGTAGAAAACAAGGGCTATCCCGTCTTTTGCATCTCTGCCGCCACCAAAGACGGCTTGGATCCTCTGTTGGCCAAGGCCGGTGAATTGCTGGACACTCTGCCGAAAACCAAGGTTTTTGAAAGCGAATTTGTCAGAACTCCTGTTTTGGTTGAAAAGGACAAATCCTTTACAGTTCAAAAAGAAAATA
>CAYLIT010000162.1:0-2357 GCA_964383835.1 uncultured Eubacteriales bacterium | reverse complement strand
AATAGCACCTATGTGGTCGAGGGTGAATGGCTCTTTAAGATTCTCTAAACGATTCATTTTGATGAGTACGAGTCACTGAACTTCTTCCAGCGTGTACTGCAAAGCAATGGTATTATCGAAAAATTGGAGGAAATGGGGATTCAAGAGGGAGATCCGGTCCGGATCGGCGATCTTGAGTTCGATTATGTCCGCTAAATTTAAACAGACGCCAGACGCCGAATTCGGCGTCTGTTTTTTGTTGACTTTCATTCTTTAATGTGTTAAAATGTGATCAATGAATTTCAAAGGAGTTGTATTCATGAACTTGAAATTAAAAGATTCCAATAGCGATCACCTGTTTGAGGCAATACTGAAGCTTGAAAATATTGATGAGTGCTATGATTTTTTTGAAGATCTTTGCACTGTCTCTGAATTTAAGGCGATGTCCCAGCGTTTTGAAGTTGCATATCTTTTGGCTCAAGGTGCATCTTATCAGGAAATTGTAGAGAAGACCGGCGCATCGACTGCAACCATCAGCCGTGTGAAGCGAAGCCTGAATTACGGTTCCGATGGATATGCCAGAGTATTTGAACGCATCAAATAACATTATGAATGATTTTACTGCTCTTGCGCGCTACTATGATCGTTTCGTAGGCGCCGATTATGATGGGATCGTCCATTTTATCGACCGTAAGCTGAAACAGTATTACAGTGAACCTTCTTTGATCTGCGATGTGGGTTGTGGCAGCGGAACTGTCACTCTTGGTTTGCTGAAGCTTGGTTATGATATGATCGGAATTGACGGAAGCACCGACATGTTAATGGAGGCAATGGATAAAAAAGCTGAGCTTCCCAGTGGGGAACGTGCGCTCTTTTTATGTCAGCAGCTTCCTGAATTTGAACTCTACGGCACGGTAGACGGCATTGTTTCAACGCTTGATACATTGAACTATTTGACCGAGCCGGAGGATTTGGATCGGCTTTTCTATTGGTTTCAAAACTATTTAAATCCCGGTGGAATTTTGATTTTTGATATCAACTCTCTTTATAAATATCAAAAACTGTTGGACCAGCATTGTGAATGTTATGAGGAAGAGGATGTCTTTTTAACCTGGCGCAGTCAATTTGACGGTACGCTCTGTAGTCATCAGTTGTCCGTTTTTACTCCGTGTGATGATCTGTATGATCGTAGCGACGAAGAGCAAACACAACGGTATTATTCTGAGAAAGAAATAAAATCTCTGTTAGAGAAATACGGGTTTATTTTATTGGAAATTACTGACGATTACTCCGATCAAAAACCCGGTGCTGATTCACAGCGCCTAACATTTATTGCAAAAAAAGAAAGAGGAACACTATGATCAATAAAGGAACGACCATTCTTTCGGATAACGGAATGGTTCGCGGCTATTTTTTAAATTCAAAAGAGCTGGTGCAGAAAGCTTTTGACTTTCACGAAACAGCCCCTGTTGTCACTGCCGCTTTAGGACGTTTGCTAACCGCTTCTGCAATGATGGGTAAGACCTTGAAAAACGCCTCGGATCTGCTCACTTTACAAATCGAAGGGGAAGGTCCGATTCGAACCATTTTGGCCACTGCTGATCAAAATGGGCGTGTTAAAGGGTATCCCGGCGTATCAATCGTTGACATCCCTTTGAAAACAAATGGTAAGCTGGATGTAAGCGGTTGTATCGGCCCCGGCCATCTCACTGTTCTGCGGGATAATGGGGCGGGGGAACCGTATGTCAGTCGTACTGAATTGGTAAGCGGTGAGATTGCCGAAGATATTACAAACTATTATGCGGTAAGCGAACAAACACCTACGGTTTGCGCCCTCGGCGTTTTAGTTGATCGCGACTATTCTGTTAAATCGGCCGGTGGTTTTATTTTACAGCTTTTACCCGGAGCCGACGAAGAGACGATTGTTGCGTTGGAAAACAATCTCAGTAAAGTACAGAATGTTTCCGCATTGTTTGAGTATACTTCTAACTTCAAAATTGCAGATATGCTGATGGAAAACATTCCCTACCATGTAACTGAAGAGTGGAATGCAGAGTATTACTGTAATTGCTCTAAAGACCGTACGGAGAAAGTTCTGTTAAGCTTGGGCAAAAAGGAATTAGCCTCGTTGATCGAAGAAGGGGAGGCTGTGGAACTGTGTTGTCACTTCTGTAATCGCAAATATCAATTTACCCCCGATGAGATGAAAAAACTGTTATTAGAGGCATCTAAAAAATAAAATATATTTTTCTTGAAAAACACTTGACTTTTTAAGATAGATGTTGTAAAATATCTATCGTTGCAGCGATACGCACTGAATGCTGATCGTAGCATTTGGCCTGGTAGTTCAGTTGGTGAGAACGCTAGCCTGTCACGCT
>CAYLIT010000161.1:0-4397 GCA_964383835.1 uncultured Eubacteriales bacterium | reverse complement strand
GAATGAGAAATGGCAGATCTACGTATGGAATATCCCCGCCCTCTTTTAGAGCGGAAGGATTGGCTTTGTCTCAACGGGCAATGGGAGTTTGAAATGGATACCGCCGAGGTAGGCGCCTATAAGGAATATTGGAAGCGCCCTGCATTGGACGGTATCATCACCGTGCCGTATTGCCCCGAAAGTGAACTTTCCGGCATCGGGCATACGGATTTTATCGGCTGCTGTTGGTATCGTAAGACCTTTACTTTGCCCGAAAGCTTTAAGGGCAAGAGAACGATTTTGCATTTCGGTGCGGTGGATTATGTTGCTACCGTATGGGTCAACGGACATAACGTGGGCGGTCACAAAGGTGGCTATACCCCCTTCTTCTTTGATATTACCGATCAGTTGGTCGAAGGCGAAAACGTGCTGGTGGTGCAGGCGGTGGATCACGAGCGTGAGGGCAAACAGCCTGCCGGCAAGCAAAGCCGTGAACTGTATTCCAAGAAATGCAGCTATACCCGCATTACCGGTATTTGGCAGACCGTTTGGTTGGAACCGGTGGAGCCGGCTCATATTTTGAGCTATCGTACCTATCCCAACGTATCGGAGTGTCAGGTTACGTTGCAGGTCAACGTTGCCGCCGCCATGGGTAAAAAACTGACGGTTTGCGCTTCTTATGAGGGTGAAGTTATGGGCGAAGCTTCGGCCGAGGTGTTGGGCGATACCGTGACGGTCACCGTTCCCTTAAAAGAAAAGCACCTTTGGGAGATCGGCGCCGGTCGCCTTTATGATCTGGAATTTACTCTCGGGGAGGATACCGCTACCGGTTATTTCGGCCTCCGTGAGGTGGGAATGAACCAAAAGGGGATGACCCTCAACGGTAAAACCTTTTTCGGTCGCTGGGTGCTGGATCAGGGGTATTATCCCGACGGGATCTATACCGCTCCTTCCGATGGGGCGTTAAAAAAGGATATTGAGGATTCTATGGCGCTGGGCTTTAACGGTGCCCGCCTGCATCAGAAGATGTTTGAGCCGCGCTTTTTGTATTGGGCAGATAAGCTGGGCTATACCCTTTGGGGGGAGCACGGCAACTGGGGCTTGAACGTTCATGAATTTGAAAGTCTGGCCAACTTCCTGCCGGAATGGCTGGAGATGATCGAACGTGATTTCAGTCACCCCTCACTGATCGGCTGGATCCCCTTTAATGAGACTTGGGACAACAAGGTTAACGGTACCCACCAGTGCGATGCGGTGTTGGAACTGACCTATCGGGCCACCAAATCTGCCGATCCTACCCGTCCTTGCATCGACAGCAGCGGCAGTATCCATGTGCTGACCGATATTCACGACGAGCATGATTATCAGCAGGATCCCGAAATCTTCGCTTCGTATTTCGACGAATTGAGTGAGGGCGTTTTGAAATGCGGTCTTGCACGCCGTCCCGGTTATGAGAATCGAGTCAAATATAACGGCGGCCCTCTTTACGTCAGCGAATACGGCGGGATCAAGTGGAGTGGTGAGGCCGGCGGTTGGGGTTACGGTAAATCGGTAGAGAGCGAAGAGGAGTTCATCGAGCGCTACCGCAAGCTGACCGACGTTCTTTTGAACCACGAAAACATTATGGGCTTTTGCTATACTCAGCTTTACGATATTGAGCAGGAACAAAACGGTCTGTTGACCTATGACCGTGAATTTAAATTCGATCCCAAGATCTTCTATGAGATCAATACACGAAAAGCAAAAATCGAGGAATGAAATGAATCAAACGACCAATCAAGCCCCGCTTTGCGTGGGCTACAGCTTCACCGCCGAGGGGCAAATGCCTTTCTTAGAGATCGTGAAGAGTTATAAGGATGCCATCGGGGAGGTGTATTTTGCCTTCCCCGGCATCGCCACCGGCAGAAGTCCCTTCGGTACGGAAAGCGGCTATACCGATTTTGCCGCCGCCGAAATTCTGACGGCAGATCTGAAAGAGATCGCCGGGATGGGCATCAAGCTGGATCTCCTTTTGAACGCTCTCTGCGATGGGGAGGAGGCCATGAGCGTTGCCCATGAGCGCAAGGTGCTTTCAGTGCTGGAATATTTGGCCGAAAAGGATTGTCCGCCCGATATCGTTACCACCGCATCCCCCGTCACCGCCGAGATCGTTCATCGCTACGATCCCAAAATTGACGTGCGGGCGTCGGTCAATATGCGCATCTCCACCATCAAGGGAATTCAATATTTAGAGCATCTGTTTGATTCCTTCTGCATCTTTCGGGATATCAACCGTGATCTGAAGGCACTTGGTGAGGTATCTGAATATTTGCATAAAAACGGGAAGGGGATCACCCTTCTGGCCAACAGCGGTTGTCTGCGGGCCTGCTCCATGCAGACCTTCCACGATAATGCAGTCGCCCACGAAGCGGGGATCCTGACCAAGGTCAATCTGCCCTGGGCGGGGGCGTCGGCTTGCCGAAGCTATTTTGCAGACCCCGAGCATTGGGTGGCGTTTTTGCAGAACACCTGGATCCGCCCGGAGGATCTACACCATTACGACGGCATGGTGGATGCCATCAAGTTAGCCACCCGGATGCATACCCTGCCTGCCATGGTCATCGATGCTTATGCGCGGCGCTCCTATCACGGCAACCTGGCCGATCTCTTTGAGCCGGGTCACGGCCCTACCTTTGCGCCTTACGTCATCGATAACGACCGTTTCCCTGCGGATTGGTTTGAAAAGACCAGCCGTTGCGATAAGAATTGTCTGAACTGCGGCTATTGCGAGTCGGTAAGAGAAAAAGTGTTTATAGTTTCCGAATAAAAAACGGCATGGTGATTTTACACCATGCCGTTTTTGGCTCTATACCTTGAAAAATCGCTGTAATTTGTAGTGCTGAATGGTTTGCATAAAGGGAACGCCGATGGCGAAGCAGACCACGAATTCGCTGACGGCTACCTCCGCCGTCATGGTCAGCCACACGCCCCATTCGAAGCTTCCCGTGATCATAAACACCAGCATGGTGCCGATGATCAGCCCGTTAAAGAGGATCGGCCAGATGGGGGCCACCAAAAGGTGCTTACTGCGGTAGGTAAACCAGGCGGCAATAAGAGTGGCCAAGGTGCCGAAAACAGCGTCCCAAACCGTCGAGAACAACAGGTTGGAAAGCAGGCACCCAATGGTCACGCCGGGGATTGCCCAGGGGGTGAAGAAGGGGAGCAGGGTCAGCACCTCGGCGATGCGGAATTGGATGGGGCCGAAGGCGATCTGCCCAAACGGCAAGGTCAACACTACGTAAAGTGCGGCAATGAGGCCGGTCAATACCAGCCCCTTGCTGGGGATTTTCTTTTGCATTATTCTTTTTCTCCTTAGTATATATTTATAGTCCGGAACAGGATGTAATTTCGACGGACTCAAACGGTTGAAAATGGCGGCTTTCCCGTTTTTCCTCACTCGGCGTATCGACATACGCCTTCCTTCAGAGAAAACGAAAGATCCATCCATTTTGTGCCGCTTGTCGGAAGCAAAACATTTGCGTTAGATCGTTATTCTTCGAAAACAGGTTTTAATTATGAGAGCTTTTCAATACCTTTACGAATTCTGGCCAAGGTATCTTCTTTGCCTAAAAGGTAGGCCAGCTCTACGCCGCCGCCGGGGGTGAACTGCTTGCCGGAAAGGGCGGTGCGCAGAGGCCACAGGATCAGGCCGTTCTTGACCTCCAGCTTCGCGATCAGGTCGAAGAGGGCGGTGTGGATATTCTCCTGGGTCCAATCGGTCACCGCTTCCAGCACCGGCAGGATGGCCTTGAGGGACTCCAGGGAATTTTCGGGGTTGGTCTTCATCTTCTTATGGGTGTAAAGGGCGATGTCGTACTCGGGCAGAGCGTCCATAAAGTCCACCATTTCGGGGATCTCGTTAAGGATCTGGGTACGGCCCTGCAGGAGAGCGGCCAGAGCAGCGAGATCAATATCGGTGCGCTTGACGGACTCCTGAATGAAGGGCAGAGCCTTTGCCAGGAATTCCTCGGCGGGCATGGCCTTGATATATTCGCCGTTGAGCCAGGCCAGCTTTTCGTTATCGAAGATGGCGGGTGATTTGGAGATACCGGCGATATCAAATTCCTTGATCAGCTCGTCCAGCGTGAATTTTTCCTGCTCGCTCTTGGGCGCCCAGCCCAACAGGGCGATGTAGTTGAGCACCGCATCCTTCAGGTAGCCCTTTTTGATCAGGTCTTCGTAGGAAGCGTCGCCGTTACGCTTGGAAAGCTTGTTCTGGGCGTCCTTCATAACGGGGGCGCAGTGGATATATTTGGGGATCTCCCAACCGAAGGCTTCGTAAAGCAGGTTGTATTTCGGGGTAGAAGAAAGGTACTCTTTACCGCGGACCACGTGGGTGATGTTCATCAGATGATCGTCCACCACGTTGGCAAAGTTGT
>CAYLIT010000160.1:0-4408 GCA_964383835.1 uncultured Eubacteriales bacterium | reverse complement strand
GAGCAGGGGATGTTCCTCCTCACCGACCAGGGCAGCCAGCTTTTGGAGGATGGGCAGTGCCTGCTCGTTGTTGATGGCGTAGCCGCTCAGATGGCCGCCGTTTTCCATCAATTCAAAGTCGTAGATCTTATTGAATTCGTGGCGGATCTCGTCCAACGCTTCAATAACGGTATAGGCAGGATCGTCGATCAGCACCATGATATGGGGCATTTCGATGCTGGCGTTTTCGCGAATGCGGATACGGGGCGGCAGACGCTCTTCTACCGTGCCTTCGGTGGCACGGCAAAGAGAGGTGGAGCCTTTATGGTAATCGTAGCATTCCAGGTCCATGGCGCCGATCAGACCTTGGCGAACCTTGCCGTCGGCCTGGGTGCGCTTGAGATAGACCAGGGAGTCCTTTAAGGTGCGGAAGACGTTAGTCTCAAGATACTCGTCCATGGTGCGGTTGATGGCCTCGGGATCCGCGTGCTCCAGGTCTACTTCGGGGAGCATGATCTTCAAAGCAGAAGGGGCGTCGCCCACGAATTTACGCACCCGCTCCCAGTATTCCGGCTGGCTGGTGTATTGATCGCAGGCAACGACGCTCCATTTGTTCTTGTCCACATGGCGGGGGATCAGAATATCGGTCGGCTTAAAGCCAATTTCTTGGTAGTTCATGGTGTTACTCCTTATTTCAAAAAGGCGTGGAATGCCCGAATGGTTTCATAAATATCTGCTTTAGAGGCGATCTCCAGGGGAGCGTGCATCGAAAGCAGGCCGATGCCGATATCCACGGTATCGATGTTGCGGTTGGCCATATACTTGGCAACGGTTCCGCCACCGCCGGCGTCTACCGCACCCAAAAGGCCGGTCTGCCAGCGGATACCGTTGGCGTCAAAAAGGCGGGTGAAGTAGCTCATCGTCTCGGCAGAGGCGTCGGAGGTGCCGCTCTTTCCGCGACCGCCGGTATACTTGGTGATGCAAGGGCCGTGGCTCAGGCGACAGCAGTTCTGTGCCTCGGTGGGGGCGGGGTAGAGGGGATCGAATGCGGCGTTGACGTCGGCCGAAAGGCACTTGGAATTGTAGCACAGCTCCGGCAGGGGGACATCCGGTGCGATCCGCCCGAACACCAGTTCCATGAACTGGCTCTGCATACCGCTCACGCCGTCGGAGCCCACCTCTTCTTTATCCACCAGCGCCACCAGGGCAGTCTTTTCGGGAGTCTCTTGGATCTGCATCAATGCTTCAAAAGCGGTGTAGGCGCAGATGCGGTCGTCGTGACCGTAGGCGCCGATGAGGCTTTTATCAAAGCCCAGCTCTGCGGGATCGAACTTGGGAACCAGGGTCAGTTCGGCAGAGATGAAATCCTTTTCATTCATGCCGTATTTTTCATTGAGTAGCTTGAGGACCGCCGCCTTGACCTTTTCCTTATCAGCGGACATATCGGGGATGGAGCCGGCAATGACCCGCAGGCTTTCGCCCTCCACCACCTTGGAGGCGCTCTTTTCCATCTGCTCGTGGGAGAGGTGGATCAGGATCTCGGAGATGGTAAAGGTGTAGTCGTTGCCCGAAAGATCGACAGTCTTACCGTCCGGCAATACCACGACGCCCTCCAATGCCAGGGGAATGGTGGTCCACTGATATTTTTTGATGCCGCCGTAGTAGTGGGTCTTCAAAAGCGCCAGCCCTTCGGATTCGTAAAGGGGGCAGGGCTTGAGGTCGATGCGGGGAGAATCCAGGTGTGCCGCCGCAATGTGCAGGCCTTCCTCTGCCGGCTGTTTGCCCATGATGCCAAGAAAGATGCCGCGGCCACGGTTAACGAGATAAAACTTATCGCCGGGTTTCAGCTCAGCACCCTTTTCCAGGGGCTTAAAGCCTTGCTCTTCGGCTCTTTTCTGAAAATAGGCAACGCAGGTCCGCTCGGTCTTACAGCGGGTCATGAAGTCGATATAGCCCTCGGCCGCTTTGAAGATGGCGGGGAGCTCCTCGTGGTTTTCATAAATGTTTTTGGTTTCGTAAAACAGGCTCATTGATCTTCTCCTAACATTTCCTGGTATTGCAGGTAGTATTTATTGACTTTTTTAATATATTCGTTAGTCTCTTGGTAGGGTGTTTCCTTCAGGTGGAGGCCGTCGTCGGAATAGCGGCTGTCCTTCAGCCATTTCAGCGCATTGCCGCGACCTGCATTGTAGGCGGCCAGGGCGGTATCGGTATCCCGGAACTCTTCTAATAACAGCGATAGAATCAGGCAACCGTATTTGATGTTGATCTTAGGGTCGTAAAGATCTGTGGTGGTATAGGTGGCATTCTTTCCCTCCCGAAACATGGCCCAGTTGAGGGTGGATTCGGTGATCTGCATCAGCCCGTAGGCATCCTGATGGGAACGGGCCTCGGGATCAAAGTTGCTTTCGGTCTTGATGACCGCAAAGACCAGCTCCGGCTCCAGTCCGTATTCCTTTGAATACTGCTCCACTTCTTGTCGGTAGTCGAGGTGAAGAGCGGGGGTGATCTTAAAGCCGGAGCGTATCAGCACCGCAAAAAACGTCACCAGCGCGATGATTACCAGCCACAGCCCCAACGCCTTATAGTGCCGGGTCATAAAGCTCCTGTAGTAAGGCGGTCGTCTGCTCGGTCAGTGCGGCAAGACCCCGGTTGTTTTCTAAAACGTAATCACTTTTTTCTATATAATACGCTGCGGGATGCTGGCTGGAGAGCCTCTTTTCGGCGTCGGTACGGGAAAGCCCGTCTCGTTCCATAATGCGTTGTAATGCTTCTTCGGGGTCTGCGATGACCGAAAGAACTTTATCGCATTTTTGATCCAGGCCGCTTTCAAAAAGGAGCGGAGCGTCCAGGATGATGGGCTCTGCCTTGTGTGAATGCAATTTGCGCTCGATATGCAAAAGGATGAAGGGCATTACGGTATCGTTCAGTTTTTTCAAAGCTGCCGGGTTGCCCATGGTGCGCCGCCGCAATGCGGGGCGATCCAGGGTACCCTCGCAAAGCAGGTCTTCACCGAAGGCGTTGGCCAAAGCGGAGAGCACCTCCGGATCGTGGTACACCTCTTCGTGTACCAATTGGTCACAGTCCAGGTGATAAAACCCGTGTTGTTTAAAGATGGCGGCAACGGTGCTTTTTCCGGCACCGCTGAAGCCGGTCAGACCTAAGATCATAACATCACAGCCTTTCAGCAGGAAGGATTTGGAAGGAGGCTGCCCGCAGCAGGCGGTTGCGTACCGCAAGACCTACCCCTTCACCGTCCGGGTACATGGCGTAGATCTGTTTACAGGGCAGGGTATCAAAACGGCGCAGGGCCTCAAAAAGGGCGTTGGATTGAGAAAGGGAATCTTTTTCGGAACCGAAGGAAAGGGCATGGGGGAAAAGGTCCAGGTATTCGTCAAAGGCCAGCACCCAGGTTTCGTCGGTCAGCTTCTTTTGGATGGCGGCACAGACTGTCTTCGGCTTGCCGGTAACGATGGTCATCGGTGCCTTGGGGGCGTAATGACGGTGAAGCATTCCGGGGGAGGAGACCGTTTGCCCCTCTTTGACCGGTGCTAAGATGGCGGGGTCCATTTCTACGGTAAAGCCGGCCTCTTCCAGCATGGGAACGGTGATGCCGCCGGGACGGAGCAGTTTGAGCTTACGCCCGCCCATGGGGGCTAAAACGGTGCTCTCCAGACCGATGGCGCAACGGCCGCCGTCGATAATGGCGGCCACCTTGCCGTTCAGATCCTCACGGCAATGGTCAAGACAGGTGGGGGAGGGACGCCCTGAAAGGTTGGCGCTGGGCGCTACGATGGGGACGCCTGCTTCCCGGATCAATTCCCGGGCAACGGGGTGCTCGGGGCAACGGATCGCCACGGTATCCAGACCCGCCGAAACGATGGTGGGGATCTTGGGGGCACGGGGTACTACGACGGTCAGCGGGCCTGGCCAGAATTGTTCGGCTAATTCCCGGATTTCGTCGGGCATTGTTTCTGTGACTTGTTCCAGCATTTCCCAATCGCTGATATGGGCGATAAGGGGGTTGTTGGCAGGGCGGTTTTTGACTTGGAATATTTTTGCTACCGTCTCCGGATCCAGTGCGTTGGCTCCTAAGCCATAAACCGTTTCGGTGGGGAAGCAGACCAGCTCTCCGGCGCGAAGCAGTGCACCGCATTCCGCCAGGGCGGCGGGAGAGGCGGTAAAGATCTTTGTATCCATTAGTTTTGCGTACCTTTCAGTTTTTCGGCCTGGTCACTGGTGACCAAGGCATCGATGAGCTCATCCAGATCACCGTTGAGCACCTGCTCCAATTTATAAAGAGTCAGCCCGATACGGTGATCGGTCACCCGACCCTGGGGATAGTTATAGGTGCGGATCCGCTCGCTGCGGTCTCCGGTTCCTACCTGGCTCTTACGCTCGCTGGCAACGGCGGCCTCTTGCTTTTCGC
>CAYLIT010000159.1:0-4450 GCA_964383835.1 uncultured Eubacteriales bacterium | reverse complement strand
ACCGTCAGCGCCTATGCCGCCGCCAAGGGCGGATTGAAGATGCTGACCCGCAACATTTGCTCCGAATTCGGCGAAGCCAACATTCAGTGCAACGGCATCGGCCCCGGCTATATCGCCACCCCGCAGACCGCTCCCCTTCGTGAGCGTCAGCCGGACGGTAGCCGCCATCCCTTTGATCAGTTTATCATCTCCAAAACCCCCGCAGGACGCTGGGGCACCACCGAGGATCTGGTTGGCCCTGCCGTATTTCTGGCATCCGATGCAAGTAATTTCGTAAACGGACACATTTTATACGTCGATGGCGGCATTTTAGCCTACATTGGCAAACAGCCCTAAGGAGGTAAAACCATGAACGCAAAAGAATACAAAGATCAAGTCATGCTCCCCCATGCCGATGCAGAGATTCAGGATGCGGCACCCGGTGTGGTTCGCCGGATCCTCTCTTATTCCGACGATGCCATGTGCGTGGAAAACGTGTTTGAGACCGGTGCCGTAGGTTCGCTCCACAGCCATCCCCATACCCAGGTCACCTACATTGTTTCCGGCAAATACCGCTTCACCGTCGGCGAAGAGACCTATGAGGTATCTGCAGGCGACACCCTTTTGAAAAAAGACGGCGTGATCCACGGATGCGTTGCCCTTGAGGGCGGCATCATGCTGGACTTTTTCACCCCGATGAGAAAAGATTTTATTAAGTGAGGTATAAAAAAATGAGAATTGCTTTAATTAACGAAAACAGCCAGGCAGCTAAAAACGAACTGATCCTGACCGCCCTGAAGAACGTGGTAGAGCCCATGGGTCATACCGTGGACAACTACGGCATGTACACCGCCGAGGACGAGGCACAGCTGACCTACGTACAGATCGGTATTCTGGGCGCCATCCTGATCAACAGCGGCGCCGCCGATTACGTAGTAACCGGTTGCGGTACCGGCGAAGGCGCCATGCTGGCCATGAACAGCTTCCCCACCGTTCTTTGCGGCCACGTTGAGGATCCCGTAGATGCCTACACCTTCGCCCACGTAAACGACGGTAACGCCGTTGCTCTCCCCTTTGCCAAAGGCTTTGGCTGGGGCGGCGAGCTGAACCTGGGTTATATCTTTGAAAAGCTCTTCGGCTTCGGTCACGGCCAAGGCTATCCCAAGGAGCGTGTCGTTCCCGAGCAACGCAACAAAAAGATCCTGGACGGCGTTCGTGCCGAGACCATCCGTCCCCTGACCGAGTGCCTGGATCGTATCGATCAGGACCTCTTGAAGGGCGCCATCGCCGGCGAGAAATTCCAGGAACTCTTCTTTGCCAACTGCAAGGACGAGAAGCTGGCAGCCTACATTAAGGAGAAGCTTGCCAAATGAAGATCAAAGCAGTTTTAATGGACATGGACGGCACCCTGCTGAGTAAAAGCCAGGTAGCCGTTTCCATGCGGAACATGGCCGCCATTCAAAAGGCCGTCAAGAGCGGTGTGCAGGTCATTCCCTGTACCGGCCGTGTATTCAATATGTTGCCTCCGCAGTTACTGACCCAGGAGGGGCTCCGTTATTTCGTCACCAGCCACGGCGCACGGGTGTATGATAAGGAAACGAATACCAGCATCTATACCGACCTCATTCCGCCGGAGCAATCCGCCGAGCTGATGCGTCTGCTGGAAGGCATCAATCTTTATAACGAGGTTGCCGCCGAGGGTACCGTCTATTATGAAAAGGCGGTTGCCGACAACTTTGATTACTCCATCATCCCCACCCACCACGTGTGGTATGCCAAGGATGAATGGTTCAGCGTGGTAGAAAAGCCCTCTGAATACTTCCTTGCCAACGGCATCGGCATCGAAAAGATGAACATCTACGGCATTCCCGAGCCGCTGCAGCAAAAGCTGTACGACACCGTCACCGCAACGGGCATCATACAGCACACCCGCCCCGGTGCCGGCAAGGACCTGGAGTTTGCTCATGCAGGCCTCGATAAGATCAAAGCCACCGATGCAGTGCTAAAAGCCCTGGGCATCTCCTATGAGGAGACCATGGCCATCGGCGACAGCAGCAGCGATCTGGAGATCATCAAGCATTGCGGCCTGGGCGTTGCCATGGGCAACGCTCCCGATAATATCAAGGAGTTTGCCAACGAGATCACCGACCTCAACACCAACGACGGCCTGGCCCAAGCCTTTGAAAAGTACGTATTATAAAAACATGCGCGTGTTCCGTGGAACACGCGCATATTTTTTATTCTTCGTGAACAAGCTTACCGTCAACGATGGTCTTATAAGCACGAGCGCCAACGGCGATCAAGGGATCTGCGGTCCAGATGACCACGTCGCCGTCCTTTCCCACCTCCAGGCTGCCTACCCGATCGACAATTCCCATCTGGGTGGCAGGATTGATGGTGATGGCCTTCCAGGCCTCCTCATAAGGCAGACCCTCACTTGCCGCAAGACCTGCGCAAAGGGGCAACCAACGCAAGGGCGTAACAGGCGCATCGGTAACGATGCTGATAGGAACCCCCGCCTCATGCAGAACCGCCGCGGTTTTAAAGCTCTTGCCGTTCAGCTCCGGCTTGGACTTTCCGCCGAAGGTAGGTCCCACAAAGGCGGGATACCCCTCTTCTGCCAGAATATCGGCTATGGCACGGCCATCCGTACAATGATCCAGGGTCAGGCGAACGTCAAACTCCTTGGCAATGCGAATGGCGGTGAGAATATCATCGGCACGATGAGCATGAGCCTTCAAGGGGATCTCCTTTTTGATCACGGGGATCATCGCCTCTAATTTCATATCAAAGGCAGGCTCCTTGCCCGCTTCTTTAGCAGCAAGATAGTTTTTAGATTTGATCAACAACTCCCGCATCAGGGCGGCAACCGCCATACGGGTATAGGGTGCTTTCTTAGAGGCTTGCCCGAAACTGCTTTTTGGGTTTTCGCCAAAGGCACACTTCATAGCAACGGGATGCTTGATCACCATATCCTCCACCCGTTTCCCCACCAGCTTGATGGCGGCAAAGGTACCCCCCACCACCTCGGCACTGCCGGGGCCGGTACAAGCAGTGGTCACGCCATAGCGGAGCGCCTCGTCAAAGGTTTCGTCCCACGGAAAAATACCGTCGATCGCACGCATCTGCGGCACAACGGGATCGGACTTTTCATTGACCTCGTTGCCTTCCCACCGCAAACCGGAGGCGTGTAACCCGATGTGGCAATGGGCCTCCACGCAGCCGGGGGTCACCAGCCGGCCCTCAGCATCGATGACCTTGGCACCCTCAGGAGCAGTCAGATCTGCGCCCACAGCGGCGATCTTACCGTCGTCACCAATGAGAACACAGCCCTTTTCCAGATCGGAACCTGCCATGGTTTTAACGTATCCGTTTTTGATCAAGAGCATGATCGTTCACTTCCTTTAATTTTTTCATCATTATAACATGGTTTTTGGGGTTTGGCAATGATTTTTAGCAATGATTTGCAGCCCTCTTTTCTTGACATTAAGAAGCATTCATGATAGAATATCGGGGTATATCTTATATTATAAAGGAGTAAACATGGAAAAGAAGCAAACATTTAAGCCTTATATTCCTGCCGAGAAGATCACCCCTGAGCTGACGGTCACTTCCATCGTCATGGGTATCCTTCTGGCCGTTATATTCGGTGCCGCGAACGCCTATCTGGGTCTTCGCGTAGGCATGACCGTTTCGGCATCCATCCCCGCGGCAGTTATCGCCATGGGCGTGATCCGCGTGATCATGCGTAAAAATTCCATCCTCGAAAGCAATATGGTGCAGACCATCGGCTCCGCAGGTGAATCCCTGGCGGCCGGTGCCATCTTCACCCTGCCCGCCCTCTTCCTTTGGGCCAACGAGGGTAAAATGGACAAGCCCGGTATTTTAGAGATCACCCTCATCGCCCTGATCGGCGGTCTTTTGGGTGTATTCTTCATGATCCCCCTGCGCAACGCGCTGATCGTGCGGGAACACGGCATCCTTCCCTATCCCGAAGGGCAGGCCTGCGCTGAGGTCATGCTGGCCGGTGAAGAAGGCGGCTCCAACGCCGGTACCGTATTTGCCGGCATGGGCTTTTCCGCCCTCTTTAAGTTCATCATCGACGGATTGAAGATCGTCCCCGGCGAGGTTTCGCTGGAGGGTTCCACCAAGACCTATCCCGGTGCCATCGGCACCCAGATCTACCCCGCCGTTATGAGCGTTGGTTACATCTGCGGTCCCCGCATCTCCTCCTATATGTTCGCCGGCGGTCTTTTGAGCTGGGTCGTTCTGATCCCCATGATCGTCATCTTCGGCGCAGAGCTGATCCTCTACCCCGGTACCGAGACCATCGGCAACCTCTTCGCCTCCGGCGGTACCGGCGCTATCTGGAGCACCTACGTGCGCTACATCGGTGCCGGCGCACTGGCTGCAGGCGGTATCATCAGTCTGGTCAAGACTCTGCCGCTGATCATCCGTACCTTCCGCGATG
>CAYLIT010000158.1:0-4475 GCA_964383835.1 uncultured Eubacteriales bacterium | reverse complement strand
AGAGGATGAGGTTCCCCCCAGGATCGGGGATATTGCCCTTAGGGTCAACGAGGAGGTCAATCAGGAAATTCCCATCATCGAGGAGTTTTTGGATAAAGAGCTGCAGCCCTTCAACGCCAAATCCGGGCTGACCTTTGAAAACTTCGTGGTGGGTAAGGAAAACGAGTTTGCTCATGCGGCGGCGCTGGCCATCGCCAACAACCCGGCAGGGGCCTACAACCCGTTCTTCCTTTACGGGCACAGCGGCCTTGGTAAGACCCATCTGATCAACGCAATTGCCAACAAGATCCGGGAGAATAACCCCAATCTGGTGATCGTGTACATCAAGGGAGACGAATTCACCAGCGAGCTGATCGAGGCCATCCAGCATCAGACCCAGCGGCAGTTCAAAAACAAATACCGCCAGGCGGACATCCTTCTGATGGATGACGTGCAGTTCTTAAGCGGGCGCCCCTCGGTGCAAGAGGAGATGTTCCATACCTTTGATTCTCTTTACGAAAACAACCGGCAGATCATCCTGACCAGTGACCGCCCCCCAAAGGATCTGAACAATATCGAAGAGCGGCTGCAGTCCCGTTTTGCCATGGGCCTGACCGCCGACGTACAGCCCCCCGAGTATGAGACCCGTGTAGCCATCATCAAGCGCAAGGCGAAATTCTATAATCTGAACATCCCCGAAGAGGTGGTGGAGCTGATCGCTTCCAAGATCAAGAACAACGTGCGGGAGCTGGAGGGCACCATCAAAAAGCTGAAGGCTTATAATTCGCTTTGGGGGCAGACCCCCACCATTGCTCTGGCAAAGGACGCCATGGAGGCGGTCATCAAGGAAAACGCCATCGCTTCCATCACCCCGGAGGCGGTGATCGACGAGGTCTCCCGTTACTTCGACGTGCCGGTAGATAAGATCAAGGGAGACCGCAAGACCTCTGATATCGTGCTGCCCCGGCAGATCGCCATGTATATCATCCGGGAAAAGACCAGTCTTTCCCTGCCGGAGATCGGCAAGGCGCTGGGCGGTAAGAATCACACCACCGTTCTGCACTCCATCAATAAGATCGGGGAGTCTATCAAGCAGGATCCCCAGTTAGGAAAGATCGTGGCAGAGCTGATCGAAAACATCAAAAAAGCTTATTAACAGAGTTTTCCTTTTTCAACAGCCCTTTTTTGACAGTTTCCACAGATTTTTTAACAGTTTACATAATACTGTTGAAGGATTGTGGAAGAAAAAATGAAGCGTTAACAGGAAACACACAAGTATTTTTTCGCATAGCCTTCTGCAAAAATCGAGTTTTTTAGGGTTATGCACACTACAACAACTACTACATCATTAAACTTAAGAAAGGAAATGAACGATGAAATTTTCCTGCGACAGAAATGTGCTGAACGAGGCCATTAATATTGTGCAAAAAGCCGCCAGCATCAAATCCACCATTCCTGCCCTGGAAGGTATTCTGATCGAGATCGACCGACCGGGAAACGTACGGATGAGCGCTTACGACCTGAGTATCTCTATTACCTACGAGATCCATGCAGAGGATACCGAAAACGGAACGGTCATCCTCTCCTCCAAGCTGATCGGCGATATCGTCCGTAAGCTGCCCTCCGGCCCGGTGACGGTGGAGATCGACAATAAGACCCTGCTCACTACCATCCACGGTGGAAATTCCAACTTCACCATCACCGGTATGCCTACTGAGAACTTTCCGGAGATGCCGGACGTGCTGAGTGAGGACGGTATGGTGCTGACCTATTCCAACTTTAAGGATCTGGTACGGCAGACGATCTTTGCCGTTTCCATCACCGACTTAAAGCCCATTCTGACCGGCGTGCTTTTTGAACTGACCGACGACGGCTATATCAACGCCGTGGCGGTGGATAACTTCCGGCTGGCCATCCGTAAGGTGCCCTTCGTGCAGGTGACCGGTGGCTTTAAAAAGGTGGTCATTCCCTCCAGAGCTTTGAATGAAATGCTCAAGATCCTGCCGGACAGCGAGGAGGATACCATCAGCATCAACCACAGCAGAAACTTCGTTTCCTTCCGGTTTGGCAACGTTCAGCTGGTATCCCGCCTGTTGGAGGGTGAGTTTTTGGACTACAAGGCCGCTATTCCCAAGGACTTCAAGTTCCGGGTGAAGATCAACGTGCGTGATTTTGCACAGGTGATCGAAAGAGCGTCTTTGATGGCCAATGCTACCATCATCAGCCCCATCCGCTGTGATTTTGATTTTGACCATATTGATATCACCACCGCATCCAACATCGGTAAGTTCAACGATACCGTTCATTGCGAGCCGTTTTCGGATAAGATGGTGATCGGATTTAACTACAAGTATATGCTGGCAGCCCTCAGTGCCTGTGACGATGAGGAAGTGGTGATCGAGCTGCAGTCCAACCTGGCGCCCATCATCATCAAGCCCATCGACAAGGACGATTATCTCTTCCTGGTGCTGCCCCTGAGAATGAAAGAGTAAGTATGGAAAGACTTTTGATCAGAGATGAATACATCCGCCTTTGCGACGCCATGAAGCTTTGCGGCATGGCCGATACCGGCGGAATGGCCAAAATGATGATCCTTTCGGGGGATGTGAAGGTCAACGGGGAGGTCTGCCTGATGAAGGGCAAAAAGCTGTATCCCGGGGATCAATTTTCCTTTGACGGATCGGAATATACCGTTATTCAATGAAGATCCGCGCCCTGCGATTGGAAAATTTCAGAAATTTTGCAGACGAGCGGTTTGAATTTGCAGACGGCATCAACATCCTGGCGGGCAACAACGCCCAGGGAAAGACCAACTGTATCGAAGCCATCTATTTTTGCTCCTGTCTGAAAAGCTATCGGGTTTTGAAGGAGGAGCAGTTGATCCGCTTTGGGGCAGAGAAGGCCTCTATTACCCTTGAATATGAGCTGGAGGGGCAGGAGGCGGAGCTGAAGATCCTCTTTTTCAAGGGGAGACCGAAGGAATTCCGGCATAACGGTTTGGTGGTACCCCGCCTTCGGGATCTGTTGGGGTGCTTCCAGTCGGTGATCTTTACCCCCGACCATCTCAACCTCATCAAGGAGGGACCCAACAAGCGCAGAAGCTTTTTGGATATGGCCCTTTGCTCGCTGGATCTGAAATATACCGATACCCTTTTGAATTATCAGAAGATCATCAAAAACCGCAACGCTTTGCTTCGTCAATGTCAAAAGGACTACGCCGTGAGCGAGATGCTGGACGTCTGGGACGAAAAGCTGGCAGAGGCCGGCTCTTACATTGCGGAAGCCCGGCAAAAGTACATTGCAAGGCTTTCGGAGCAGGCCAAGGAATATTACGGTGAGATCTCTCAAAAGCCGGAAAAGTTGAAATTGATCTACTTAAATCAGTTTACCAAGGATCCGGTAGATCGGGAGGAATACGCCCGCCTGTTCCTGGCGCGTCTTCGGCGGATGCGGGAGACGGACATTGCCATGGGGCAGACCATGCACGGCATCCATAAGGATGATATTTTAATTCTGTTGGCCGGAAAGAGCATGAAGTTTTTCGGTTCCCAGGGGCAGATCCGCTCGGCGGTGCTGGCCATCAAGCTGGCAGAGGCGGAATGTATCCGTCAGATACAGGGCAGTGAGCCGGTTTTACTGTTAGACGATATTTTATCGGAGCTGGACGCCCACCGGCAACGGTTTATTTTCCAGCGGATGGAGGGAAGGCAGACCATTCTCTCTACCTGTGAATTGGGAAAGATCCGCAAAAAGGGCGATAAGGTCTTTCATATTAAGGACGGAAAGGTGGCGAGGATCCGTGTACCTGCATCTGGGTCAGGACGTGCTCATTAAAAAAGACGACATCATTGGCATCTTCGATATGGATAAGGCCACCGTTTCCAAGCGGACCAGAACGTTTCTGGCCGAAAAGGAAAAGGAACATAAATTGATCAACGTGGCCACCGATATTCCCAAATCCTTCATCGTTTGCAACTGGGGGATGGACGTGGTGGTCTATATCTCACAGATCTCGGCGCCGACCTTATTGAAGCGCTGTAATTTTGTGAAAAAGATCTCTCTTATATAAAAAACAGACGAATTTCTTAAACTATAGAAACGGAGTATGAAAATGGATCAGGAAAAAGTAACCAACCAATACGACGAGTCCTCGATACAGGTATTGGAGGGGTTGGAGGCTGTTCGGAAAAGACCGGGTATGTACATCGGTTCTACCTCTATCCGGGGTCTGCACCATCTGGTGTATGAGATCGTGGATAACTCCATCGATGAGGCCCTGGCCGGCTATTGTGACACCATCAAGGTGAACATTCTGCCCGGCAACGTCATTGAGGTACAGGATAACGGCCGCGGTATCCCGGTGGGGATCCATCCCAAAATGGGCATCCCTACGGTGGAGGTGGTGTTTACCATCCTGCACGCCGGCGGTAAGTTCGGCGGTGGCGGATATAAGGTATCGGGCGGTCTGCACGGCGTGGGCGCTTCGGTCGTTAACG
>CAYLIT010000157.1:869-4478 GCA_964383835.1 uncultured Eubacteriales bacterium | reverse complement strand
AACCGGGTGGTACTCCAGAAAGGTCGACATTTTTTCCAGTCTTTCAACCGCTTCATCATGAGGATGCCCATAAGAATTATCGGTTCCGCAAGAAATCACGGCATATTCCGGGTCAACGGCTTCAAGAAACACGTCTCCGGAAGAAGTGCCACTGCCGTGATGACCAACCTTTAAAACCGTGCTCCTCAAGGAAGCGCCATACCGATCCACCAGATCCTCTTCTGACGCGATCTCCTGATCTCCCGTAAAGATGAAAGAGATCTTTTTGTATTCAGCGCGTAATACAATGGATTGGTCATTCAGATCCTTGTATTCCTTAACCGGCCCTAATATTGTCATATCAAATGCGCCGCAAGTAAAGGTATCCTCCGTTCCGACCGCATGAACGGTTTTACCCAATTCCTTTATTTTCTTCAATAATTTTATATAAACCGATGTAGTCGGCTCCGTGCCGGAGGTGGGGCGTTTCATATAAATATTTTCAACTTCAAATTCACTTAATATGTCCTGTGCGCCACCAATATGATCCTCATGCGGATGAGTTAGAACAAAGTGATCGATCTTTTTGATCCCACGTCCCTTCAGATGATCAACCACCTTAGAAGCCTCATCCCGCGTGGTCGCGTCGATCAAGGTTACCACACCGTCCGAAACCAAAAGAGAGCTATCTCCTTGCCCACAATCGATAAAATCCACATAACAATCGGTACCCGGATCAGTACCTTGCTTCAGAAATAATTTATCCGCATTTGCATATAGCGCCGAAACGATCGCAACAGCCAAAAAGATTGCCATCCCAATGCTTTTAACCAGATCTATTTTGCGTTTTTTAGCCATTTAAGCACCACCTTCTATTTTCATTCTACCATATATACCGCAAAAATCAAGAAAAAATGACCCGCAGAAATCATTCTGCGGGTCAAAATCATTCGATCAACGTATCGATCAGGCCATAGGCCTTTGCTTCCTCGGCAAACAGCCAATATTTACGTTCCAGGTCGGCTTCAATATCCTCAACCGTACGACCGCAAAGAGTCGCAAGCAATTGAGTAATGCGCATTTTGGTTTGAAGCAGATGTTCCGTTTCCAACTCGATATCCGATGCCTGACCAAAGGTGCGCTCACGCCCCACTTGGTTCAGCATGATCTCGCTGTTTGCATAAGCAGAGCGTTTCCCTGGGGCGCCACCTGCCAACAAGATCGCCGAAAGACCGTGCGCCTTTCCCACACAAACGGTTTCTACGGGGCAAGCAATATTCTTCATCACGTCATAAATTGCCAAAATCTCAGTTTCCTTACCGCCAGAGGAATTGATATACATTGTGATCGGCGCCTTATCATCCTCTTCGGCCAGGTAGAGCAGTTTTGCAATGATACCACACGCCTCTTTTTCGGTCAATTCTCCAAAAGCCAGGATCTTTCTACTATCCATTAGGCGGGCATCTAAATTCTCAACACCGCTTCCAACATTAAAAATAGGTTCGTTCATTCTTATATCTCCTTTGATACTATCATCGTCATAACGGGCCGATTCTAATCCAATCAATCAGAAATTGTTGAATTTTTAGAAAGAAAAAAATTCCCTGTAATCAGCGCACGCAGTTGATCATCACAAACGATCACGGTCTTTCCTTCCTTTTCGGTAAAGGTCAATGTAAATTCCTCAGTCATTGTTTCGACCGCACCCTCTTGTTCCGCGAGAGCAAGCATCATTTCCTGGATCAAAATAATGCCGTTTTCCTCATTTTCATCCAGTTTATTCACCAATTCCGGATCCGTCAACGCAAGACTCATTACATACGCCGCAGTATCGGTATAAAGTTTTTGCACGTTTGGCATTATAACTTCTACCGTGATCCGGTCATTTTCAGTGGACTTCACCGCATAAGTTATGTCAGTGTAAAGCTTGCGATACAACTCAATATATTTCTGATCATTGAATATATCGTCTAAATACACATACGGTGTGTGATCCGGAAATTCCGTCAGAAGATCTGCCATTGCTTGCTTATTATAAGTCTTTAAAGCAACGGAAAATTGCTCAAAAGCCTGTTTTTCAGCCGTAGCAGCCCCACTACAGGAAACCAGCATGATCGCAAAGACGGCCAACAGTAATATAAAGCGTTTCATATTGAACTTCCTTTTAAGGTTATGATGTCAGTATAGCACAGCATGCGCTGATTTTCAATAAATTTTCACGAAATAAAGTTTCTTTCATAAAATAAAATAGAACAGACCATAAGGAGGTAGCTATGGATATCAACAATAATGAAAACAACTGCGTTCAAAACTACGACGAAGAGATCTGCGTCAACGTACAGAAAATCTATGATACCTGCAAAGATAAGGATTGTCTCTCCGATATGCGCGTTTACTTAAGCTCCGGCGACCAAACATTGATCGATAACGCGGTGAATATCCGCGCGCGAAGATCCGAACTGGTATGGACCGATGTATGCCTGGAGGACGTACCGTTTAACAAGGGATTCTACGGCGTCGATATGATGTTCTATTTCAAAACTGATTTTGAAGTTTACACCGGAAGCTCCCGTCCCACCATCGTCGAAGGACTTTCTTATTTCAACAAAAAGGTGATCCTTTACGGCAGCGAGGGAAGCACGACAACCTTTTCCTCCGCTTGCAACAACGCTTGCGATCCCGCTTGTACACAGGCCGGAAATCTACCTATTGCCGAGGTCGAAGTCGTCGATCCCATCGTATTGAACACTCGAATCGTCAATCCAAGCTGCAACTGCTGTTGCTCCGAGTACGATTCCTTAAATCTCCCTGAATGCGTATCCGCACTTTTCCCCGACGGGCTTAGCGACACCGCAAACCGCAAACTGGTCGTTTCCCTGGGACTTTTCAGTGTTGTTCGTATCGTACGGGATGTTCAGGTCAAGATCCCGGCGGCAAAGTTCTGCCTGCCCGAAAAAGAATGCGCAAGCCCCAGCGAAGAGGAACCCTGCAGCTTCTTCGAAAAACTCAACTTCCCCACCAACGAATTTTTTCCACCTGAAAGTAATAATTGCTGAAAACAGCCCGGAAATGCATTGCATCTCCGGGCTGTTCATTATGAATTAGTAACCGAGTGCACCATCCAACGATTCATCATTTTGGATCCAATCATCAACCAGGAAGGAATGGAACTCATTTTTGCTGTCACGAACAACGACCTCTTTGATGCCGGCATTGATGATCATTCGCTTACACATGGCGCAGGGAGCGGTATTTTTCACATACTCACCGGACTCCACCTCATGCCCCACCAAAAAAAGCGTAGAATCGATCATGTCACGACGGGCGGCAGAAATAATGCAGTTTGCTTCGGCGTGGACCGAACGGCAAAGCTCGTAACGTTCACCACGATTAACCCCCAACTCCTGCCGGATGCACTTGCCGCAATCACTGCAGTTTTCACGCCCGCGGGGAGCACCGTTATAGCCGGTCGAAACGATCTCATCATTCTTTACGATGATCGCACCAAAAGCGCGGCGCAAGCAGGTTGCGCGGCCGGTTGCGGCATCCGCCATATCCAGATAGTAATTGATTTTATCTTTTCTCATATACGCTCCTCAACTTTTTTAAAAAAGGGACCCCACATGAGGT
>CAYLIT010000157.1:0-859 GCA_964383835.1 uncultured Eubacteriales bacterium | reverse complement strand
CTATCAACCTTGGGAAGGTCGCATTCTACCGATGAATTATACCCGCATATCTTACTTTATAAAGTATACACTCTTTTCCCTGTTTCGTCAAGAGGAATTTAGAAAAATCGGTGCCGATCCATGACCGGCACCGATTTTTCACTTACTTTTTAAGAGAGAGCGCAAGCTTTGCCTTCTCTGCAATGCCTTCTGCATTCAGCTTAAAGAGATCCAGCAAATTCAAGGCAGGACCGCTCTTGCCGAAGCAATCTTCAACGCCGTGACGAACAACGGGACAACCACCCTGCTCGCTGACAGCCTCACAAACAGCGCTGCCCAGACCACCAACGATAGAATGCTCTTCGGTGGTAACGATGGCGCCGCACCGTGCGGCATACTTCTGAACCAGTTCCTTATCCAAGGGCTTGATAGAAGCCATGTTGATAACGGCCGCATCAATACCCTCTGCCTTCAGAAGCTCAGCAGCCTGCAGAGCGCGCTCAACCATCAGGCCGGTAGCAATGATCGCAACGTCCTTACCATCCTGCAGAACAACACCCTTACCAATCTCAAACTTGTAGTTCTCATCGAAAATGGAATCAATGGGCATTCTGCCAAAACGCAGATATACAGGGCCGTCATGCTCAATTGCAGCCTTTACGCAAAGACGCGCCTCAACGGGATCGGCGGGATTCAGAACCACCATACCGGGGATGGTGCGCATCAGCGCCAGATCCTCGTTGCACTGGTGGGTAGCACCGTCCTCACCAACGGAAATACCGGCATGGGTAGCACCGATCTTCACGTTCAGATGGGGATAGCCGATGGAGTTACGAACCTGCTCATAAGCACGACCTGCAGCAAACATTGCGAAGCTGCT
>CAYLIT010000156.1:0-4489 GCA_964383835.1 uncultured Eubacteriales bacterium | reverse complement strand
CAGCGACAGCCACAGCTGCTCGTCGTACTCCTCGTCCTCGCGCTCTTCCTCTTCGCTCTCGTGGTCGTGATCGTGGTTCGAGAAGATGGGCTCGATTACCTCCAAAAGCGCCAGACTCTTGCGATCTTTATTGGTGGGATCGGCCAGGGCGTCCTCCGCCCATTCGTCCGATCCGCCGCCGATGTAGATAAATAAGTCACAGGCGGCAATGTCGGTGAGATCCGCCACCGAGGCCTGGTAGTTGTGCAGATCGGCACCGTTGTCCATCAAGAGGGTCAGCTCCACGCCCTTGACCTCGCCCACGATATTGCGGACCCAATCGTACTGGGGGAAGACGGTGCAGATGACCTGCAACTGATCGCTCTCCGTCACCGTACCGCACCCCACCATGGGGATCAGCATCAGTAAAACCAAGATGAAACAAAGAAACTTTTTCATATTCGACCTCCTAAACATTCATTACATCGCCCGAAGATGACCGTTTTGTGCTCGTCCACCGAAAATCCGTTCTCCTGCAGAATATCCCGCAGAAGATGGGCGGTGGCGCTCTCCTTCATATGGATCAGTCGGCCGCAAGCGTTGCATTTGAGGTGCAGATGATCGTGGCCCGAACAACCGCTGATCTGATAATAGGAGCGGTGAGAGCCCTCCGGCTCAAACCGCTTGAGCTGATCCTCCTGCACCAGCTTGGATACCAGTCGGTAGACGGTACTCTTGCCCGGCGCTTCGGCACCGTGCCGCTCGCGGAGTGCTTCGGCCAGCTCCTCGGCGGTGTAGCTGCGGTCCGGCTGCTCTGCCAAAAAGCTGATGAGCTGCCGCCGGGGCTTGGTCTGATAACCCGCCATCGTATTTCCCTCCTAATTTGAGAATGGTTCTCATATTCGCTTTCATTATAGGATAATTACCCTTAAAAGTCAAGAGAGTATCTGATCTTACATAAAATTGTGTCCGATTTTACATTGATTTTTGCTATATTATATGTTATAATGTACAAAACCAATGATCTGAGGAGGATTATTTTATGCAATTCAAAAGAATGACTGCATTGATCTTAGCGGTTCTGATGTTGCTTTCGTTGTTCACCGGCTGTAAGTCGAACGTGAACGGTGAAGAAGAAGCCGTAACCGACACCGTCGTGGAGGGCGAAAAGTACGAAGCCACCGGCACAGGCCCTCAGAAGGTAGACGGCAACACCAATACCGATAATACCCAGCAGGGCACCGACGATACCCAGCAGGGCACCGACGATACCCAGCAGGGCACCGACGATACCCAGCAGGGCACCGACGATACGCAGCAGGGCACCGACGATACCCAGCAGGGTACCGACGATACCCAGCAGGGGGGCGACGATACCGACGATGACGACGTCAAGGTCGAGGTGCAGTACGATGCCGCCAACCATTTAAAGGTCATCGACTATAACATCCGTTGTAACGACGACGGTCTTAATTCGACGACCGGCTCCAGCAACGATATCGAGGATCGTGCACCCCGTCTGTTTGCCCTTTTGGAAAAATACGATCCCGATCTCATCGGCTTCCAGGAGGCCGTTCCCGAATGGATCGAGTATATCGAAAAGGGCATCGGCGGTCACGATGCTTTGGTCAATAAGTATGAGATGCGTTACGTATACCGCGCCGCCACCAGCAAGGAGTGTACCCCCATCCTTTGGAAGCGGGATAAGTTCGAGCTGATCGACGAGGGAACCTATTGGCTGTCCGAGACCCCCGACGTGGAATCGGTGTATAATAACAGCAAATATTATCGTATTGCCACCTGGGCCAAGCTGAAGATCAAGGCCACCGGTAAGGAATTTATCTTTATCAGTACCCACCTTTCCGGCGATTCTCACGGCGTCTTCAGCGCACCCCTGATCGCCAAGCGCGCCAAAGATCAGGGCGGCTTCGTTAACTGCCCCGTCATCTGCGTGGGCGACTATAACTTTGCTCCCTGGGGCACCGGCTATTGCGCCTTTATCGACGCAGGCTTCAAGGATCTCAACGACGAGCTGGGCTTCAACACCGCCTATACCAACAACGGCTACAACGCCCGTGAGGATAACCACGAGGATAACTGGATCAAGGACTATATCACCTACGCCGGTGAGGACGATATGATCGCCCCCTTGGTCTATAAGGTTTTGAACGAGAATTATTACGATGGTTGGATCTCCGACCACAGAGGTCTTTACGGCGAATTCGCCATTCTGTAAACGAAAGGATCCGCCCCGGGGCGGATCCTTTTTAATAGGAGGAATTATTATGGGAACCAAGCTGAAGATTTTAGACTACAACATCCGCTGTGCCGACGACGGTGAAAACCGCATGATCGCCGACCGTGCCCCCCGCCTTGAGGCGGTGATCCGCAAGTACGAGCCCGACGTCATCGGCCTGCAGGAGGCCACTCCCCAGTGGATCGAATACCTGCAGGATCACCTTTGCGATACCTACCGCATGGTGTATCTCTATCGCAACGAAAACAGCCGTGAGGCGACCCCCATCCTGTGGAAAAAGGATACCTTGATCAACCGCAGGGAGGGTCATTTCTGGCTGTCCGATTTCCCCGAGGTATCCACCAAGAGCTACGGCACCCGCCACTATCGCATCTGTAACTGGATCCGCTTCCGGGTGAAGGGCACCGACGAGGAATTCTTCTTCGTCAATACCCACATGGGCGGCGGTCACGCCTCTGCCTGCAGCTCCAAGCTGATCATGCAGAAGATGGAGCATCGGGGCGCCTTCACCCAGTATCCCGCCCTGCTGACCGGCGACTTCAATGCGTCGCCCGAAGGGCCTCATGCCAAGAGTGATTGCTATAAGATCTTGAACGAGAGCGGCAAGTTCCGTGATCTCAACGATGCCTTAGGCTTTAACCACGAGTCCACCGTCAACGGCTATAACGATCCCGATTACGCCTACGACCGCATCATCGACTACGTGTTCTATACCCCCTTCAAGCTGAAGCCCCTGACCTATAAGGTGCTGAACGAAGAGTATTTCGGCGGCTGGGTCTCCGACCATCGGGGCCTTTACGCCGAGGTGGAGCTGACCGAGGAGGAATGACCCATGGGAACCAAACTGAAGATTTTAGATTATAACATTCGCTGTGCCAACGACGGCATCAATAAGGTCACCGGCAGTAACAACGACATTGCCGCCCGTGCCCCCCGATTGGAGGCGGTGATCCGTAAATACGATCCCGACGTCATCGGCCTGCAGGAGGCATCCCGCCGTTGGACTGCAGAGCTGGATGAACGCCTGCACGACACCTATCGTATGGTATATCTCTATCGCAACGAAAACAGCCGTGAGGCAACCCCGATTTTGTGGAAGCGGGATAAATTCGAGGTCAAGCGGGAAGGGCATTTCTGGCTGTCCGATTGCCCCGAAATGTCTACCAAGAGCTTTGGTACTAAGCATTACCGTATCTGCAACTACGTACAGCTTCAGGTGAAAGAAACGGGTGAACGCTTCTTTTTCGTCAATACCCATCTGGCGGGCGGTGTAGCAGCGGCACACAGCGCCAAGCTGATCTTGAGCCGCATGGAGGAACGAGGTGCCTTTACCGAGTATCCTGCGTTTCTGACCGGCGACTTCAACGTCCCGCCCGAGAGCGAGTGTTGTAAAATCCTCAACGAGAGCGGCAAGTATAAGGATATCAACGTAGACCTTGGGTTTGATCCCTCTTATACCAACAACGGGTATAATCAGTTCCCGGACGACAGACCCTACAACTCCATTAAGGATTTTATCTTCTATACTCCCGCCTTCATGAAGCCTCTTACTTATAAGGTGCTCAACGAATACCATATCGATGGTTGGGTCTCCGACCACCGCGGCCTGTATGCCGAGGTAGAATTGACTGACAAGGAGTAAACGATGGGAACCAGGCTTAGAATTATAAATTATAACGTCCGTTGCGCCAACGACGGCATCAATAAGGTCACCGGCAGTAACAACGATATCGACCACCGCGCTCCGCGGCTTGCCAAGCTGATCGAAGAGTATCAGCCGGATATCATCGGCCTGCAGGAGGCCTCCCGCCCCTGGATCAGGGAGCTGGAGGAGCGGCTGTATCAAAACTACGCCATGCGGTATACCTACCGCCATCCGGGCAGTCGCGAGTCCACCCCCGTGCTGTGGCGGCGGGATAAGTTTGAACTGCTGGACGACGGTCATTTCTGGCTGTCCGAAACGCCCCATACCCCCAGTATCGGTTGGGGGAGCGGCAAGTGGCACCGCATCTGCACCTGGGTCAAGCTGAAGGTGCGGGAGACCGGTGAGGTGGTGTTCTATTTCAGCGCCCATATGACCGGCAGCGTCCCCGGCACCGTGGGCGGCGGCAACGTGGTGATGGAGCAGGCCTCCAATATGGGCTGCTTCAGCGAATACCCCGCCTTCCTCACCGGCGATTTCAACATCCCGCCCGGTCACGAGGGCTACGTCAACCTGCACGAGAGCGGCCGTTTTGCCGATATCAACGCCGA
>CAYLIT010000155.1:0-4519 GCA_964383835.1 uncultured Eubacteriales bacterium | reverse complement strand
TTTTCGTCACGCGGCGGTGGCGAAGTAATACTCGCAAGGAGTCATACAATTCAGACGCTTCTGGTAACGGTGAGCGTTGCAAAAGTGTATATAATTTTCAATGGCGGAATACATATTTCCTTTATGAAATAACCTTTATGTGTGTTAAGATATTCACTCGCTAACCGGAAAACACATCTTCATAAAATAGGAAGAATAACCCTCATCCAATGGGTATTCGCGATGCCCGACCGGCCAGATCTTGATCTTATAATCGGTAATCAGCCGCAACAAAATATGATCGTTCATTTCCCCCAGCAACGTCTCGTCACTAATTTCCCGTGTTGGCCAATAATGTCCGCCCTTTTCTATATAGAACGGACTTCCATCAACGGTGATTTCTGTAACCGTCAACTCGAGGTATTTATATGCAGTACGATTCCCACGGAAATAGTTCAACAGCTCCGTAAGGTAATCCACATCATAATTCTGATGATCCTCGGGGAGCGGTATTGTAAGCAATACGGTAGCATAAAGGTCTTTTTCCGTCGAATGAGGTACAACAAACAGTAACGTTGGCTGATCATTTGCTAACGGTTCGTCATCATAGCCAAATCTTACAATATACGGCTCGTTATTCTCTTTGTTCGTATATACGCCAAAACTCTCACTAACCGTTATCTGATCCGGCACGTCCGGCCCCGCATATACCTTTTCAACCGAAAACTGCGTCAATATCCTGGGATTGGCTGTTCTTGTTCCGAAAGCACGACCCGCTATCACACTGCAGTTTACTTTTTTCAAATAGTTTGAGAACTCCTCGTAATCACTCGGGAACTCAGAACGCGTACTCATAGCACTATCTGAACTTGTCATCTTAAGAAGTTCACTAACTTCATATTCCAAGACCTGTTTTTCCGCCGTTTCTTGATCTTGAGATACCTGTTCTTGATCTGCCTGGTCTTGAGAAGCTTGATCTTGCGATTGAATATCCACCACCGTATCCAAGACGGCATTTTGCTCTGATTGCAAACTATTACAGCTACATAGGTTAAACATCATTATGAGCAATAATATTCTTAAAATATATTTCTTCATGTGAAAACTCCTTTATACTCCATCCCATTTTTGGGCAATTCGGTATTCATCGATTTCTATCCCGGCAGGGGTATCGGTTCCTCGAGCCCCAGTAGAGGTCATGATTGAAACAGGGGTGTTGATTACGTTCCATTGAAAAACAGAATCATCATATACCAAATGCGTATAGAGTTTTCGGATTCATCCAATGAATAATCGCTTGGTACACCGGTTGAAGAACAAATCACAGGTGCACAATACGCATCAGCAGTTTCCTCAGGTGGAATCGTTCCCGATACAATCGTAGCAAGACAATCATTGGCCGTTTGAGCACTTCCGTTAGATCGAGGGAAGATCGATCGCCGACATGGCAATATAGCCGTACATCTCTTTATTATCAACATACCAATATACATAGAAATAATCGTAATCCCGGCTGACAAGATACACTCCTTTTCCGGCAGCAAGAGTATAGCTCGTTGGAGCACAGTCGGAACCATAGGGTGCATAATAAACCGTAGCCGAAGTTTTAAGGGTGCAGTAGGTCGGCCCACCGAAAGTGATATCCATAGGCATCACGTCACCGGCTTCCTCGGCACCCTCTACAATAGGAATCAGAAGCGTTTCTCCGGCAGAAACAATTCCTGCTGTTCCCTCGTTGCCATCGGCAATCGCGGCACTGCCCCAGTTTATGAAAAGCAGAGCAAAAATGATCACGATCGCGATAGGTCTGCATGATCTTCTTTTCAACAGAATAAACGCCTCTTTTTTCTAATATCCCAATTTCAGTATATCAACGCTCTATAACATTGTCAATAAATTATATGCAAAATAACTTCACAATTTGCATTTTATTCACACAACATAGCCAATCGTCTTGCATAAAAAAATAAGAATTTAGCCATGTGTTATTGTTTTTTTAAAAAAATAATGCCTCCCGAAGCAAGTAATGTGCCCCCTGGCAAGTAGACAGCGTAAAATACAAAAGAAATCGCAAATTGAAGAGATTCTTTCATCTCCCCCTGCTACGTAGCAGGGGGAGAGTTTTCGTCACGCGGCGGTGGCGAAGTAATACTCGCAAGGAGTCATACAATTCAGATGCTTCTGGTAACGGTGAGCGTTGCAAACGCTTTGTGTTTGTGTTATAATAGGGTATATTCTATTTTACGAGGTGTCCTATGGCTTCAAGCAAAGCATATTTAGATTTCGTATTAGAGCAATTATCCGATTTAGACGACATCGCATACCGTGCTATGATGGGCGAATACATTCTCTATTATCGCGAGAAGATCGTCGGTGGTATCTACGATGATCGCCTGCTGGTAAAGCCGGTCAAAGCGGCGATTGCCCTAATGCCTGAGGCGCCCCATGAACCGCCTTATGAAGGCGCAAAGAAAATGATACCGGTTGATAACGTGGATAGCCGAAAGTTTTTAGAAGAACTCTTTACCGCTATGTATGAAGAGCTTCCGGCGCCAAAGAAAAAGAAATAATCAAATAGATGGGCTACCATCAACGATTTATCACGAACTGCAGAGATCGTATATTTAATTACAGGTTGAATTTCTACCCTCTATTCAAAAAATTTTACGAAGCAATATGAAAGCGTTGTCGGTGATATATGGGTTTACAATAAATATAACTTTGACGGGAGCATAACCGATGGATTTAAGTGATTTGATGAACAAGCCATTGCCGCAAATGCCATCTGAAATAACGGATGCATTACGCGAGAATGTGATTACCCGAACTCGGTTTGAGGAAAAAAACAAGATATTATCCGATACCGTTCTACAGGCCGAAGTCGGGTATACTAAAATGGAAGATGATACTTATCTTATATCTATGGTTTGCCCAATGCCGGGAATTACTGTCGATATGATCAAATGGTGGTTTTGGTGGCACGCGCAGGACAGCCAGCGATATCAGGCTTGGTATCCCGGCGAGCACGTGAGCATTAGATTTCATAAGAAGGACAAGGCCTATTTTGAACAACCGACCATGCCCCCCTTTGCCGCTAATACCCATTATCCTACAGAGAAAATCGGCGGCATAAAAATACCTTTACGGATCGATTTCGTGACACCCGAGGAGTTTGGCTTTTCACGACAGGAAATGCAAGACAATCATATCCCCCAAATCGTATGTGGTCACGTTGGTGCATTCAATAATTTGGTTCAACACACAGAAATGGCACATATTTTTAAGCAAACAGAAAAGGGGCTGTTTATGATCAGCAGATTTTGGCTTGGCAAAGCCATGAGAAATCACTTGCTGAAAAAACTGATCATAACAGAAGATATGGCAAAAGGAATGGCAACACATTGTTGCATTGAGTATCGCAATCTGTGTGAGATTCTCCCCAGTCTGTACAATGCTTATTACATATAAGCAATTTCCAATTCACCGAGCAGAGCATTACGCTCTGCTCGTTTCACACCACCTTTTCCAAACCAAGTGCAAATTGCTCAAAACTAAAATTAAAATCGGTCTTCACCTTATAATCCATGAAAACCTCAATTCGTTTATAAAGCAATGTTTGCGAAAATACCGTTGCAACTCATGGCGGGAAAGTGTATAATCATATTATAAAGATAAAAAGGAGCTTACGATATGAAACGTTTGGTTCGTTGCGTAGCGGCCATCGCCCTGGTGGCGGCGGTGATCGGTATTGCCGTTTATTTTGTGGCGGGAGGGGCAAGCCCGGCGAAGAAGCTGATGAAAAATCATCCCTACACCTTTGAGACCGGCAAGACGCTGGGCAAGGAGAAGCAGGACAGCTACATTGAGGATAAAGTGGGTGTTGTTTACACTGCGTACCCGAAGGTCAAGAACGATACCACCGATCAGACCATCGAGGCGTATCTGAACGAGGCCAAGGGACAGTTTGCCACCTTTATGGCGGAGCAAGCCGAAAAGGAGGCCGAGGAGACCCTCATCCCCCGCTTGATCTTTGATTACATCACCGAGCAGGAAGAGAGTTACTGCGCGCTGACCTGCTATTACGAGATCGCGGCGCTGGACAAAAAGGGCGAAGGCACCCCGTCCATCACCGAAGAGATCACCTATTATATTGCAGAGGACGGCTCCATTTTGGGGCTGGACGGCGTTTTGGGTGAGAACAGCGAGAAGAAGATCAATCTGATGCTGAAGACCAGCGACCGCTCCACCGAGGACATGGAGTGCTTTAAGGTAGAGGGCGACAAGCTGACCCTGCGCTGGGCGGATGAAGAGAAAGAATTTTCGGTCAAAGAGGTAGAGCGTGCCAGTCTGATCGACCCCACCAAACCGATGATCGCCCTGACCTTTGACGACGGCCCGGGCCGATATTCCAAGCAGTTTGCCGACCTGTTGGCGGAGTACAACGGTCACGGCACCTTCTTTGTTTTGGGTACCAACGTTCCCACCTTCTCGGAAAGCTTGAAATACGTTTACGAGATGGGCAACGAGATCGGCAGTCACA
>CAYLIT010000154.1:0-4549 GCA_964383835.1 uncultured Eubacteriales bacterium | reverse complement strand
AGCGAACTGGCCGTCGCCCAGATCAGCGCCGTCGCCTTCGTCGGTCAGATCGGCCTTTTTATCGGTGATCTTGTAACCGTTGATGGTGTACTCGGTCTCGCCCTGGGGCTTTTCAGTGTAATACTGAAGCAACAGAATGGCATCGGCCATGTTTACAACCTTATCGCCGGTGAGATCGCCTTTAAGCAGAGTGGCAACCAGCTCAACCTCTGCGGAATCGCCTTTAAAGGTGATGGGAGCAACATTTTCGTCGTAAGCCTCAACCACCTCAACGGCGATGGTAGTCTTCGCGTTTTCCAGAGCTTCATCGTCCTTCACGGCAAACTCCAGAACCACGGCAGTGCCGTCTCCGCTCATTGCGGAATCGGTAACCAGGTTGAAGTTGGTGGTGGTTTCGCCGGAGGCTTCGGGGAAGTTATCGTCGAAGACTACGTTCTCCCAGGTGCCTGCCTTGGCGCCAGTCAGGGTGAGCAGATCCGCATTATAGGTGATGGCCAGCTTCAGACCGGAGGTCGCAACGTTGCTCTTCAGCTCGATGGCAACCGCAAGGGTCTCACCGATCACAGCGTCGCCGGGATTCACGATGATACCGGTCAGACCGGGGATCGTTCTGGTAGCGACATTGCCGCAAACGCAGGTGCTCGTCTCTTCGCCGTTCACACCAACCTCAGGCTGCCGAGTGGTGTTCCAGGTTTTGAACTTACAATCTTCGACTTCATCTGTAACGCCGCAGTCGGCCACGTTGGCGCAGGTGCGCTTATGGGTATCGGTGCCATCAACGTAGGTCCATCCACCCCAACTATGGGGAAGGGGAGTATCGATCGCTTTGAACTCATAATCGCAAGCATCACAGACGGTGATGGTCATGCCGCCATGACCACAGGTGGGATCCCAGGATCTATCGGCATCGACGGATCTGGTGCCGGTACAATCGACAGCGGTGGAAGCATCGGCCTCGTAGTCGCAATACTTGCAAGCATCCACGACCTGATGCGCCACACCGGGAGAAGTCATCTGCACATTGGAAATATTCTTCTTCACGTTCTCGTGAGGGACATCCTCTACCTTATAGTCGCAGGTGAAGGTCTCGTTCAGCTCTACATCGGTATGGAAGAAGGCACAGGTCACGTCGTGAGTGCCGTCGCCGTTATCGGTGTAGGCCGGCTGATGATCGTGGGCGGGGGTGGTATAGCCGATGACCTCGGCGTCGTTTTCGTAAACGGCAGTAGCAAGATCAGCCTCGCCGTTCCAGGAAGCGGCGTTCAGCAGATCCTCGGTGAGACCCAGCAGCTTGCCGTCCTTATCGGTATACAGCGTATAGGTAGCGATGGGAGCCTCGGCATCCTTCAATTTGGCATCCAGAGCCTTGAAGGTAACGGCCACGGTAGCCTTGGCAGCAGCGGATGCAAAGATGGGGGCAGCGCCGTCCATAGCCCACTGCTGCTCAACGTCAGCCTCGTTCATAAGGTAAGCCACTTTACCGGAAGTGAAGTCTGCAGCGGCAACTTCCAGGTTGGTATTCTCAGTAGTGTAGTCAAACCCTACATCCGAGAAGCTTGCAGCATCGGTGTAGATATCCTTGATGGTGCCGAACCCCGTGGCGCTCTTGGTAGAATGGCAATTGATAACATCAGCAACGCCGTTGCCAAACATGATCAGATTCTGAACAGAAGCGTTGGCGGTCGTTTTAACATAAGCGCCGATCAAACCGGCGGCGGGTCGATCGTAGTTCGTCGTTTCACCTTCAACCTCGGGATTCTCGCTCATCTTATAAGAGGTATTGAATACAGCGACGTTTTTAAGAGAAGCAGTATTGCTGACCTCACCCAACACCAAGCCCTGACCAACTGCGTTGGTCATACCGGCGATGGTATTGTTGTTCAGATAGATGTTTTCAGCGTTAACAACGACGCTTGCTACACCGGCCAGGAATGCAGAGTTACCCTTATTGGTATTGGACATTAAGGTACAATCCTCAATGACGATATCCTTAAAGTTGGTTGCGCGATACAAGGCACCAACCACCATATTACAACGGCGGTTACCGGCAGCTCCTTCATAATCGGCAGGAGCACTGGTAGAGGTACAATTCTTAAAGGACAGGTTTTCGAAGGTGGCCGTATCATAATCATCGCTTGCGGCAACGGACATGACGAGCAGAGCACCGTAGTTAATATTGTTATAGAAAGAAGTGCAGTTCTCGAAGGCCAAATTCTTAACGGATTCGCCGGTGAAGGCACCCAACCAACCGCTGTTCGTACCGTCGGTCACGATCTTCAAACCGGTGATCTTAGCCTTGCCGTTGGCAGCCTTACCGCCGTTCAAGGAGGCCTTCAGACCCGTCAGACTATTAACGTCACCGTCAACGTCGGTGTAGGTATCGGCAGTCCAATCGGTCACATCGATATCGGCGGTAAAGTAGACGGTCTGCTTTGCAGTAAGCTCATCCTTAACGGTAGAAAGATACTCCAACTCCTTGGCATTGGCCACGGTATAGCCCTCTGCCGCCTTATACTTGGCAAAAGCAGTAACAGGAACGATTCCGGTTACGGTAAAGCTACCCAAGGCTTCCAGATCTTCAGAAACAGCCTTACCGGAGGTATATGCACCGGCGGTACCAGCCTCGGTAGCATCGATCTTGGCCTTAACGGCAGTCAGGAGCTCGGCCAAGGTGCCGGAGACGGTCGCGCTGGTGTACCAGCCCTGTTCCTCAGCAGGCAGAGCATTCAGCTCTTCGTATTTCGCTTTCAGTTGAGTCAGATCGACCCCTTCGGAGTAAACGGAGATATTAACGACATAATCGGCGGGAACGCCGGTGACGGTCATAATACCATCTTCGATGCGCACGTAGTCCGCATCCTCTGCATCAACCTCATAAACGGGAGTGTCGATTTCATGCAAGTTGCTCAGATCAAAGCCGGTTGCATCATCCAAATTCACGTAAACGGTAACGGCCTCGCCTGCATCATCCAATGCAATGGCGATGGTCTGATTCTCTGCAGTACCGACCTCAGTGGAATTATTCGTGGTATAGTATACGCGGTCAACGTCGTCATACTCTTCGTAACCGGCATTCAGGCGATAAGCCAGTTCGCCGGACGCATCCGCACCGGTTTTCAAAGAAACACCGTAGAGGGCACCGTCGTTTACGATGTTGGAAGAACCAACGGGATAGCCCACAATGTAGTTATTGGCATAGGTGCCGGCAGTACCGGCAGTAGCGCTACAGCTCATGAAGGCTGCATAGTAAGTGGAATATTCCTCATCTGTCTCTGCAGAGGACATCGCACCAACGTTCGCACAGTTGAGGATGACGTTTTCTTTGCTACGAGCGACCCATTCCACGAAGACGGCACGACCGTTATCGTGATTGGTCAAAGCACCCGCGTTGAAGCAGTTGATCAGCGTGATGGCACTGGTATTATTACGACCAAAAACAGAAATGGACTGGCGCACGTTACCGACAGTCTTACCTGCATAATCCGGATAAGTACTGACTTGAGTTCCATCGTTCAGGTCATACAGATCCAGGCTTGCAAAGTTGCGACAATTGATAAAGGTACAGGGGCCTGCGCCGTAACCCATGAAGACACCGGTATAGTGCTCGGTACCATCCGGCTTGGCACTGTCACTGCTGAGCGTCACGTTCATCCGATAGGTGAAGGAGCAGGATGCGTCGATGGTGAGATCGCGCACGGTACAGCCGTTACCGGTGCCGATAATACCCAAATTATCATAGTTACCGTTGCTCACAGCATAGGTAAGATCGATTTTCAGGTTCTTAAAAGCATAGCCCTGACCATAGAGAGAACCTCTGAATCCACCGGTGGTGGAGTTGTTACCACGATCACAAAGGAAAAGACTATACCAACCGTTTGTATCATTAGAATCTGCTACCGTTCTGGTACCATCAAAAGCAGAAAAATCAATATCATTGGTAATCCAGAAGATGGTATTCTCATAGGTCTGGCGCGCGCCGGGCTTCGCCAAAGATTCGGAGCCATCTAAGAAAGTATATTTAGCATTATTACTGTAACTCACCGCTGCGAGCCAATCGTCTGCATCGGTGATGGCATAGTGGGTAATGCCGTCTCCATCGGTTACCGTTGCGCTGGAATAAGCAGAAGTCTTATGACGCGCAAAGGGCACCAGATCTACGTCGGGCCAAGGCATGGGGCCTTCGGGCAGTTCGGCATAGCTGGTGGGTGTTGCTGCGGTTGCGGGCAGATAGAAGCAGGTAAACATCGATACCAGCATCAGTACTGCTGCGATCGCAGAAAGCACTCTCGTTCTTCTTGTGACCATAGTCATTTCCTCCTAAAAAGAAGATTTTTATATCAGGGCAGGCTCCATCAAGGGGACTACCCCAGCATTATGTTAACATTGTAGCACATTCTGCCGCTCTTTAACATTATTTTATGTTGCTTTTATTAAACAATTTGTGACATTTCGCCAAAAGAAAGAGCGCAAGCCTTTCGGCTTGCGCTCTTGGACTGTCAAAAAACTCCTGCGGAGGTTTTTGACACGCTGGGAGACTCTCAAAAAAGAG
>CAYLIT010000153.1:0-4555 GCA_964383835.1 uncultured Eubacteriales bacterium | reverse complement strand
ATCGAAGGAACTGTAGAAGAGGTCATTTATGAAAACGAGACCACTGGCTACCGTGTCTTTGCCCTGGATTGCAATGGGATCCTGACCGTTGCAGTGGGCACCTGTATTTCCATCTATCCCGGCGAGCTGGTCAATGCGGTGGGAACCTGGACCGATCACGCCACCTACGGCAGGCAATTCGTTTGCAGTGAGATCGAAAAAAGCTTTCCCGGTGAGCTGGACGGTATCACTAAGTTTTTGCTCAGCGGCGCCGTGAAGGGCGTCGGCCCTGCCACTGCCCGTAAGATCGTAGACCGATTTGGCGAGGATAGCTTTGAGATCTTAGAGCATGAGCCGCTTCAACTGACCCAGATCAAGGGGATCACAAAGGATCGGGCGTTGAAGCTTTCCGATGCCTTCCGTGAAACGGTGGGCACCCGTGAGACGCTGATGGCGTTGCATGAAATGGGGATTACGCCGAATTTTGCAGTGAAGATCGCTCGCGAATACGGCGCACTGGCCCCCAACGTGGTGCAGGAAAACCCGTACCGCCTTTGGGAGGATATTGATGGCTTTTCTTTCCAGAATGCCGATAATCTGGCCCTTTCAGCCGGGATCCGCCCGGGGGATGAGCTACGGGTCGGCTATTGTGTGAAATATATCTTAAGCCATAACCTGCAAAACGGTCATTGCTTTTTGCCCAAAGAAAAGGTATTGCCGCTGGGTGCCCGGTACGTAGACGTGACCGAAGAAGAGGTAGAGATCGCAGTAGAGAATATGTGTCAGCGTCATCAGCTGGAGGAAGCGGTCATCAACGGTCGCGCCGTCATCTACCTGCCCAATTACTATAAGGCCGAGGTCAAGGCGGCAGAAAAACTGAAGCTTTTGATGCAGTTCGGTAAGCAAGAGATCCGCAATATTGAAGACAAGATCAAAAAGAGTCAGAATAAATTAGGCATCTTTTATGAATACGCTCAGGAGGAGGCCATCCGGGCGGCGGTGGAAAATCGTGTTATGGTGCTGACCGGTGGCCCCGGTACCGGTAAGACCACTACTCTGCGGGGGATGATCGCCCTTTTTGAGGCACTCAATTATCGGGTGGAGCTTTGTGCTCCTACCGGGCGTGCCGCCAAGCGGATGAGCCAGGTCTGCCAGCGGCAGGCCCGTACCATCCACCGTCTTTTGGAGGTTCAGCCGGGGACCGGCGCCTTCGCTCATAACGGCTCCAATCCCTTGAAATGCGACGTGCTGATCGTAGACGAAATGTCTATGGTGGACAGCCTTCTTTTTGAAGCGCTTTTAGAGGCGTTACCCTTCGGTAGCCGCCTGATCATGGTAGGGGACGCAGACCAACTGCCCAGCGTAGGTGCCGGAAACGTGCTTTCCGACCTGGTGCGTAGCGGAACGGTGCCCACGGTGGCATTGACCAAGATCTTCCGCCAGGCCAAGGCCAGTGTGATCGTTACCACCGCTCATGAGATCAATTCCGGTGAGCGGCCGCCCCTCGAAAACAACGGTGACCTGTTTTTTATCAACAAAAAAACGCCCCAGGGCACTCTGGATGCGGCGGTGGAGATGATCGTCAACCGCATCCCACGGCGTTACGGCTGGAGTGTGATGGATGGCCTGCAGGTTATCATTCCTACCCGAAAGACGTTGACGGGCACGGTGAATGTGAACGGCATCATCCGGGAGCGGGTCAACCCCGAGCAACCGGGTCGAACCAGCATCACCCATCACGATCAGATCTTCCGCGAGGGGGACAAGGTGATGCAGATCCGCAATAACTATGATCTGCCCGTCGTCACTTCGGAGGGCAAGGAGGAGGCCGGCGTCTTTAATGGCGATATCGGTATTATCCTCTCTATTTATCCCCGTGAAAAGCAGGTCAAGGTGCAGTTTGAGGACCGTGTGGCAACCTACGGATACGATCAGCTGTCCGAGCTGGAACCGGCCTACGCCATCACTGTGCACAAAAGCCAGGGCAGTGAATTTGATGCGGTGGTGCTGGTTCTGGGGGAGATGACCCCGTTGCTGCAGTACCGTAATCTGCTGTATACGGCAGTCACTCGGGCTAAAAAATTGCTGGTCATTGTGGGGAGCCGCCAGGTGGTGGATCGGATGGTGGCCAATCATAAACACACCAACCGCTACAGCGGTCTGAAATATTTATTGCAATGAATTTGAAACAATTGATTTACCCGCCTCGTTGCCCTTTTTGCGGCAAGATCATGGTGGAAGAGGGGCCCTGCGAGCCCTGCATGAAGCAGGCTACCGAGCTTACGGCGTTGATCTGCCGTACTTGCGGTGCCGACCCGGAACACTGCGGTTGCGGTGGGCGGAGCTTTGCCTTTCACCGTAATGTCAGCGCTTTTCTTTACGAGCGTTCGCCACGTCGGCTTGTTCTGCGTTTTAAGGAACGAAAAAAGCCACAGCTGGCAGAATTTATGGCCAACCGGATGTATCACCATGTTTTTGCCCGGTTGGGTACGGATTTTTCCGTGATCACCTTTGTGCCTCAGACCCGGTGGAAGAACTTTTCCCGTGGCTATTCCCCGGCCCGTTTGCTGGCTGAAAGGCTTTCCGAGCGGATGGACGTGCCTTGCGTAGAGGTACTGCAGAGGGTGAAGGGTCGTCAGCAAAAGAACGCAAAAGCCAGTGAGCGCTGGGAAAACGCTAAGTGCAGTTATAAACTGCAGAATGACGCGCAGGTCCACGGCAGAGTTCTGTTGGTGGATGATGTGATGACCACCGGTGCCACCCTTAATGCCTGCGCAGCTCTGCTTTTGAAGGCCGGCGCCGAGGAGGTCTGTTGCGCCACTTTTGCGATCACCGCAAAAAAGAGTTGAATTTTAATAAAAACCTCGGTATAATAGATAAGAGAGATGTTAAATTTTGGAGGATCATTATGTTAGGTATGGATATCGGCATTGACCTGGGTACCGCTACGGTCCTGGTATACGTTAAGAGCAAGGGCATCGTGCTGAAGGAGCCCAGCGTTGTAGCTATTGATAAAACACACAATAGAGTACTGGCCGTGGGTGAAGAAGCCCGGCGGATGGTGGGTCGTACCCCCGGTAATATCGTTGCCGTGCGCCCCTTGAAGGATGGCGTCATCTCGGATTATGAAGTGACCGAGAAGATGATCAAATACTTCGTGGGCAAGGCATCCAAAAGCGCCTACTTCAAGCCCCGTGTGATCATCTGCGTTCCCTCCGGTGTGACCGAGGTGGAAGAAATGGCGGTGGAAGAGGCGGCCAAGAATGCCGGCGCCAAGTTCGTTTCCTTGATCGAGGAGCCCAAGGCGGCTGCCATCGGCGCCGGGATCGATATTTATAAGCCCAACGGTAATATCGTAGTAGACGTGGGCGGCGGTACCGCCGATATCGCGGTTCTTTCTTTGGGCGACGTAGTTCTTTCGGATTCCGTTAAGATGGCCGGCGATAAATTTGATGAGTCCATCGTTCGTTATCTCAAGAAGAAATATAATCTTTTGGTGGGCGAGCGTACGGCAGAGGCAATCAAAATGGAGATCGGCTGTGTTTATCCCCAGGCCGAGGTGCAGACGATGGTCATTAAGGGCCGTAGTCTTCTGACCGGACTGCCTCAGTCCATCGAGATCCGCTCCGATGAGATCATGGAGCCGTTGCAGGAATGTGCCACCACCATTGTGGACGTACTGCATAACGTGCTGGAGCGTACGCCTCCCGAGCTGGTGGGCGATATCTATCAGAACGGCATCTGCATGACCGGCGGCGGATCCTTGATCAAGGGCTTTGATCAGCTGATCTCCCAAAAGATCGGCATCCGCGCTTATGTGGCCGAGGATGCGGTATCTTGCGTGGCCATCGGTACCGGTAAGGCGCTGGATTATCTGGATAAGCTGGAAGCGGCCGGCCGTAACAACAAGCGTTTCGGAAGATTTTAATTAGAGACTGTCAAAAAAAGTCCCCGACCGCAGAAAAATAAGAAAAAAGAGCTTTGAGTTATTCAAAGCTCTTTTTTCTGTATTCGCTGGGAGAAATGCCCCGATAGCGGCGGAAGACGTCCCCAAAGTAGTTTCCGCTTGAAAAACCGCAGGCCTCAGCGATCTCGTTGATAGAAAGCTTCGGATTCTTTAAAAGTGGTTCTGCCGCTAAAATGCGGGTCTGCAGCAAGTAATCCTGGAACCCGAAGCCGGTAATGGTGCGGAATAGTTTTGAAAAGTAAGTCTTTTCAAACCCGGCCATCTCTGCCGCTGAGGCAAGGGTAATCTCTTCTTGATAATGGGAAGAAATATAGTTGGCTATGAATTGAACCTTATCGGCGCTTTTGCCCTCCAGCCGCTCTTTTTTGATACCGTGCCGGAGCGCCTTGAGCATGATCCCCTGAAAAAGATGGACGGATAACGCTTCGTTATAGGGGGACGCGGTCTCCTCCAGGCGGGAAAGCTGCTCAAGATCACCGCGGAGCATGGCGGCGATGGGGGCTGGGAAACGCAAGCAACCGCTGTGGATCAGTGACTCGAAGTTTTGTTTGCCGATCAGACCGGTCAGCCGTTCTGCTTCTTTTTCGGAAAAATACACCACGTACCGAT
>CAYLIT010000152.1:3052-4571 GCA_964383835.1 uncultured Eubacteriales bacterium | reverse complement strand
CTTCGATCTGTTCCTCCACAGTAAGCACCTCCTTTCTTTTATAAATTATATTATATCATTATTCATAGTATCTGTAAATAACACCCAGGGATTTTTTTCGCAGTATTGCTTTACCGCACGATAGCTCTCGGGGCTTAACCCAACATCCGCAACCTCCAATACCGTTTCAACATTACCGATATTCAAACGTTCCGTCTTAACACAGAGCGTATTCAAAAGATATTCCACATTTCTCTCATCCCCGGAAAGCTCCACCCGGAACACCGCCCGCTTGACCGACTGCACACGCCGCAACGACAGCAGTTCCAACACGCCGATCAAGCACTCCAATACCCCGATCACCGCAAAAAAAGATAGAATCACCCACGCCATATGTATCATCATAGCCACTCCTCCTACTATAGGATATGCGGCAAAAGAAAACCCGGTGCACTGCACCGGGCTCTTTAACATTATTTTTCTGCATAAGCGCGGATCTCTTCTGCAATGGAGGTATCCTCCCAGGGCAGATTCAGATCTTCACGACCCATGTGACCGTAGCTGGAGGTGGGAGTATAGATAGGACGGCGCAGGTCAAAGTTCTTGATGATGGCCGCCGGACGAAGATCAAAGAATTTTTCGATGATCTCTTGGATCTTCTCTTCGGAAACGGTAGCGGTACCGAAGGTATCTACCGAAACGGAGACCGGCTTCGCTACGCCGATGGCGTAAGCCAGCTCTACCTCACACTTTCTTGCCAGGCCGGCCTTCACGATGTTCTTAGCCACGTGACGGGCGGCATAGGCGGCAGAACGATCCACCTTAGTGGGGTCCTTGCCGGAAAAAGCGCCGCCGCCGTGACGGCCGTAGCCGCCGTAGGTATCCACAATGATCTTACGGCCGGTCAGACCGCTATCGCCCTGGGGACCGCCCACCACAAAGCGGCCGGTGGGGTTGATATAAAACTTGGTGTCGATCAGCAGCTCCGCGGGGATGATGGGACGGATGACCTTATCCAGGATGTCGCGGCGGAGCTCCTCCAGAGAAACCTTGGGGCTGTGCTGGGAGGAAACGACCACGGTATCCACGCGAACCGGGCGGTCATCCTCGTACTCTACCGTCACCTGGGTCTTACCGTCTGGACGCAGATAAGGCAGGATGCCCTCTTTACGTACAAAGGTCAACTGCTTGGCCAGCTTATGAGCCAAAGAAATCGCCATCGGCATCAGCTCCTCGGTCTCGTCGGAGGCATAACCGAACATCATACCCTGGTCACCGGCGCCGGTAGACATGGCGGCGTCTTCATCGCCCTCTTTGGCTTCCCATGCCCGATCTACGCCCATAGCGATATCGGGGGACTGACGGTCCAGGGTGATCAGCACACCGCAGGTATCGCAGTCAAAGCCGTACTTGGCGCGATCGTAACCGATCTCGCGGATGGTTTCGCGCACAATGCTCTGATAGTCCACCTGAGCCTTGGTGGTGATCTCCCCCATTACGTGAACGGTACCGGTGGTAACGGTGCTCTCGCAAGCCACAC
>CAYLIT010000152.1:0-3042 GCA_964383835.1 uncultured Eubacteriales bacterium | reverse complement strand
GATCTTATCGGGATGTCCCTCGGTGACCGATTCAGATGTAAATAAATAATTTCTTCCCATTTTTTCTTCTCCTTCCATACTTCGCGGTAGTGTTACAGTCACTAAAAAAGCGCTCTTGCAGATCAAGAGCGCTCAAAACTTATCTTTCGGATATCATCCGCAGGATTTGACACCTTACTAACGCAGGTTGTCGGGCTTCGCAGGGCCTGTTCCCTCAGCCACTCTTGATAAGAACTATTCGATTTACTGATATATGATACTCTATAACGAGAAATTTGTCAAGAGGAAATTAAAGGACTTTTGCAAAAAGCAAAAACAACAGCACAAAGGTAGCCAGAACGAACAGCGCAGCCACGGTGAAACCGATCTGAGCCGACCGTTTACTGCCGCCACCGCTGCTCTCCGGAATCAGTCGTGCTTTACGCAACGCAGTAGTCAACGGCTTATAAAGCAGCATGGTCAGACCCATATTGATACCGCCCTTTACCAAATTGAAGGGCAGAAATACAGACAACAGCATCCCGGCCACAACACTACGATCTACCCTCATATAATAGGGCGTAATGATATAGTTCCAAAGCACCATACAGCCGGTCATAAAGACCACCGAGGTCACAAGACCCAGCACAGCGCCTTTCATGGTCCGCATCTTTTTATAGATCATTGCGGCAGGGACCGCAAAGGCACAAGTCGAAACAATATTCATGATCATGCCGTAAATACCGGTGCCGGAAATGGAGATCATTTCGATCAACGACACGATCACAGAAATGATCACAGAGGTCATGGGGCCATAGATAAAGCCGGAAATAACAATGACCGCATCCTTGGGGTCATAGCTTAAAAAGCCAGCTACGTCGGGGATCAATCTTCCCACCAGCACCATCACAAAGGAAATGGCGCTGAGCATGGCAAGCATACAAATTTTCTTAGAATCAAATCTCTTCATAAAAACTCCTGAATTGCGGGGCAATAAAGCAAATATGCTCCATAGGCGAACCTACGGAGCATATCATTGCTAAATACAACATTCTTTTCACATCCGGACTATACCGTCGGTTCGGGAATCACACCCGATCATGCGTTTTCACGCTCGCAGACTTTACTGCCGGTGGGGAATTACGCCCCGCCCCAAAGAATCGTTATTGGTATTTAATTACTCGTTGATAGCGGTAACAACGCCGGAACCAACGGTACGGCCACCCTCACGGATAGCGAAACGCAGACCCTCTTCGATAGCGATCGGAGTGATCAGCTCAACGTCCATAACAACGTTGTCGCCAGGCTTACACATATCGGTGCCTTCGGGCAGAGTGATAACGCCGGTAACGTCGGTAGTTCTGAAGTAGAACTGAGGACGATAGTTGGTGAAGAAGGGGCTATGACGGCCACCCTCGTCCTTGGTCAGAACGTAAACCTGACCCTTGAACTTGGTGTGGGGATGGATGGAACCGGGCTTAGCCAGAACCTGACCACGCTTGATGTCGGTTCTGTTGATACCACGCAGCAGAGCACCGATGTTATCACCAGCCTCAGCATAATCCAGCAGCTTGCGGAACATCTCGATACCGGTAACAACGGTCTTACGAGCCTCGTCAGCCAGACCAACGATTTCGATTTCCTCGTTCAGCTTCAGCTGGCCACGCTCAACACGGCCGGTAGCAACGGTACCACGACCGGTGATGGTGAATACGTCCTCGACGGGCATCAGGAAAGCCTGATCAGCCTTACGCTCGGGAGTGGGGATGAACTCGTCAACAGCGTTCATCAGCTCAACGATGGGAGCATAAGCAGGATCGTTCTGATCGTTGCTGCCGCACTCGATAGCGCCCAGAGCGGTACCACGGATGATGGGGGTATCGTCGCCGGGGAACTCGTACTCGTTCAGCAGGTCACGGATCTCCATCTCAACCAGATCCAGCAGCTCTTCGTCGTCAACCTGATCGCACTTGTTCATGAAAACAACGATGTTGGGAACGCCTACCTGACGGGAGAGCAGGATGTGCTCACGGGTCTGGGGCATGGGGCCGTCAGCCGCGGAAACAACCAGGATAGCGCCGTCCATCTGAGCAGCACCGGTGATCATGTTCTTAACGTAGTCAGCATGTCCCGGGCAGTCAACGTGAGCATAGTGACGAGCTTCGGTCTGATACTCAACGTGAGAGGTGTTGATGGTGATACCTCTTTCTCTCTCTTCGGGAGCCTTATCGATGTTTGCATAGTCAACGAAATCTGCACCGCCGCCCAGGGACAGAACCTTGGTGATAGCAGCAGTCAGAGTGGTCTTACCATGGTCAACGTGACCGATGGTACCAATGTTTACATGGGGTTTGCTTCTCTCAAATTTAGCCTTTGCCATTTTGAGTTTCCTCCTTTAATGTGTTTGTTTAATTAGATAAGCCTATTTTAATATAAAATATAAGATATTGCAAGAGTTTTTTGAGAATTATTCACTCTTTTGACGGGAAGTGATGATCTTCTCGGCAATATTCTTGGGAACCTCCAGATAGGAGTGGGGCTGCATGGTGTACTGACCACGGCCCTGGGACTTACTCCGCAGGTCGGTAGCGTAACCAAACATCTCGCTCAGAGGAACGAGAGCGTCGATCTGACGGGCACCGGGGATGGCTTCCATACCCTGTACCTGACCACGGCGGCTGTTCAAGTCACCGATAACGTCGCCCATATATTCCTCGGGAACCACAACGACCACCTGCATGATGGGCTCCATCAGAACGGGGTTACCCTTCTTCATAGCATCCTTGATAGCCATAGAACCGGCGATCTTAAATGCCATTTCAGAGGAGTCAACCTCGTGATAAGAACCATCGTACAGAGTAACCTTCAGGTCTACTACAGGGAAGCCGGCAATGATACCGCCCTGCATAGCGCCCTGGATACCGGCGTCAACAGCGGGGATATATTCCTTGGGAATAGCACCGCCGACGACTTCGTTGAGGAACTCGTAGCCCTTACCGGACTCGTTGGGCTCAACACGGATCTTAACGTGACCGTACTGACCCTTACCACCGGACTGACGAG
>CAYLIT010000151.1:0-4599 GCA_964383835.1 uncultured Eubacteriales bacterium | reverse complement strand
TATATCCTCTCGTAGTATCACATACGACTTCGGGGTGTTTTGACGAAATCTGCACGCTTTTTTGAAAGTCTCCCAGCGTGTCAAAAACCTCCGCAGGAGTTTTTTGACACGCTGAATAAAAAATGCACCGCATCAGCGGTGCATTTTTTAAAATCAGACTGCGATGATGTTCATGGCGACCACGCAAATGGTGATCAGAACAGCCAGGATGATGGTGATCTTGGAAAGAACAGCATCCCGGGAACGGCTTTTATTCTTGCTGAAGTAGCTGTCTGCATCGCTGCCGCCGGCCATAGCGCCCAGCCCCTGGGACTTACCCTGCTGTACGGAAACACAGATAATGATCGCTACTGCCAATACCAGAATTGCAGAACCGAAAATATATAATGCCATCAAAATTCACGACCTTTCAGTTTCAAGTAGTAATTATTCTAACATAAGATCTTTAAAAAAGCAAGCCTTTTTTAAAGACTTTGAGTTTTTAACAGGTTAAAGTCCATCTCGGTGTCGAAAAATAGTTATCAACAGGGAAAAAGGGGATAAAACAGGGGTTTTTGAGGGTAAAAGTGCTGAGTTTTTCACATTTTGAACAGGGTTGTGAACAACTTTTATGTAAACGAAGGTTAACTGTTTGTTGAAAACTTGCCCAAAAAACAGCCGTTTTCGGGTGCTTTTTTATAACTTTTTATACCTTTTCAGCAGGCACCACACAAGGTACCAGATCGCCATCAGCCCCATGCCGCCGAAAACGGTGATGCGTACCGCCAGGATGGGAAATTCCACAAAGGAATGGAGCGCCAAAAGAACTACCGTCAGCGCGGCGGGAGCCAAAAGCGCCCAAGCAGGTAATGTGTTGACGGCTTTGCGCATCAGGAGCAGAGCCGCCAGGTGTGCCAACGCAACCACTGCGATCAGTATGAGACCGACCGCCCAGCCCTTTAAGTAATGGTATTCCTCGGTGTTGAGGAAGAAGGAGGCGGGAGAGAGGTGCCGTGCGTAGAAATAATACAGCACCAGAACGTTGAGGGTGGTGCCGGCGGCGGGTAGCAGGGCAGAGGTGCCCAGCTTGGCGTAGCCGATGTAGCCGCAGAAGCCGCCCAAGGCCGCGTAAAAGACCATTTCCGTCGCCAGGCTGTAAAACTGCAGACCGGTGGCAAAAAGGGTCAGCCAGGGGAAGAGGAAGGCGGCCATCAGCGGCACCGTCAGTATGATAAAGAAGGGCAGATCCACCAGCTTCTCACTTTGGGGGCGTCCCTTTTTGATCCACAGCACCAAAAGCACCGTAAAGGCAATTGCAACCACTCCAAAGAGGGTGGGCAACAGCCAGATGAGCATGGGGCGGAAGATCAGGTCGTAGCGGTACCGCGCGGCGCGGACCAACCAAAGCAGTCCGCCGAACAGCAACAGGTAAAAAAACAGCAGGCTGATACGACCGTTGATGATGTCTTGCTTTTTAATTTGATGTTTAGCCATATAAAATCTCCTTATAAGTTACCGGTGCGATCCAGCAGAATGGGCAGTAAGAAGGCCGCTGCATCCTCGGTGCGTAAGATCCTACGCCCTAAGGTACAGGTTTGCAGGCTCTCCGCTTCTTCGGGGGTGAGCCCTCCCTCCGGGCCGATCAAAAAGGCCAAAGAGCCTTCGTGGGGTAACTCCGGCAGGGGCGTCTCGGAATTTTCATAGCAGATGAAATAAGCGTCCGCCTGCCGCATCTCCTCCACCGCCTCGGTAAAAGAGAGGGTCGGCGCGATCTCGGGCAGAATGCTCCGCCCGCTTTGGGTGGCGGCAGAGAGCACGATCTTCTTCCAGCGCTTGCGCTTGTTTTCGTTGGGCGGGGTGCCGATGGAGCGGGCGCTCTGCACCGGCACGAACCGGGTCACGCCCAGAGGGGTACAGCGGTGGAGAACCTCCTCCATTTTATCCGCCTTGGGCAGGCATTGATAAACGGTAATGGAAAGGGCGCTCTCCCGTACTGCCTCCCGCTCCAGCACCTTAAAGGCGGCGGAGTCCTTGGTGCAGGCGATCATTTCCGCCCGATAGTCCATCCCCTTGCCGTCGCTGAAGACGGCGGTATCGCCCACCGCCATCCGGCGGGAGCGGGTCAGATGCCGGTAGGTCTCTCCCTCTACGGTGAAAACCTCCTCCGGCACACAGGGTAAAAAGAAATGCTCCATATTACTTTCTTGACGTGATGGCTACCCATCCACGCTCCTCTTCGATATTTTCGATGGTCAGCCCCGCCTTTTCAATGGCGACAACCAGCTCGTCCTTGCGGTCGTCGATAATGCCGGAGGCAATGAATAAGCCGCCGGGCAGCAGTACCTGGTGCAGATCCTTCAGAAGTGCCAGGATCACGTCGGCCACGATGTTGGCCACCACGATGGGGTACTGCCCCTCTACCACGCTCAAAAGGTCGCCGGCGGCGTAGCCGGTCTTATCCTCTAAATGGTTGAGGGCGGCATTGCGCCGGGCTACCTCTACTGCCAATTGGTCGATATCACAGCCAAAGGCGCTCTCGGCACCCAACAGCACGCCGCCGATGGAAAGAATACCGCTGCCGCAACCCACGTCCAGAATCGTCTTGCCCGCAAGATCGGTCTTGGTCAGCGCCTTGAGGCAAAGACGGGTGGTCTCGTGGGCGCCGGTACCAAAGGCCATGCCGGGGTCGATCTTCATGACGGTCTCGCCGTCCGTGGGCTGGTATTCTTCCCACATGGGAACCACCACCAGGTGATTGACGTGGATGGGCTTGTAATATTGCTTCCAGCCGCTCTGCCAATCCTCTTCCGGCAGATCGCAAACGGTGATCTCCAGGGTACCGTAAAGACTGGCCTCGGGGATGGCGCGCAGTTCCTCGATGCGGCGCTCAATGTCCTTGAACATATCAAGACCTTGCTGGTTATCGGCGGCATACACCTTGATGACGGTGCGGTCGCTCTGCCGCTTTAAGAGTTCTTCGTCCACGTAATCCCAATGGGGGGTGACGGTATCCAAAAACTCCTGAAAATCCCGGGGGTCGATGACCTCAAAGCCGCCAACCCCGGCGGCGATCAGCAGATTGCTGACAGCTTCCTGCCCTGCCGATAGGGTCTCAATGTTCATCTGTTTATAGTTCATGTAGTTACTCCTTGGTCAGAATATCTGAAATAATGGCGTTGGATAGATAAAAGCCTTTTTCGTTCAAAATAAACCGATCGTTTTGTACCGTAGCAAATTCCCGGTACTTTTTCGGGTCAAAGCTTTGGGGCAAAAGGGAAAGCGGGATCCCCTCAAAGGTGCGTAACCCCAGCATAACGGTTTCCTCCCAAGCCTCATGAGCATCGATGGGGATCGGGTTTTGCAAAGGCCAGGGCTTGTTGCAAAAGGTCTCCTGATCCTCGGGATAGCTGTACCGCACGCCCTTCCAAAAGGAGTGGGCGGCAGGCCCCAGGCCGATATAATCGGTTCTGCGCCAATAGGCCAGATTATGCCGCGATTCAAAACCCGGCTTGGCAAAGTTCGAAATTTCGTAATGCTCCATCTCCGCTTTTTTTGCCTTGTCGCAAAGCAGGTGCCAAAGGTACGCTTCCTGCTCCTCTTCCATGGGCGAGGCAGAATCCCCCAAAGGGGTCCCCTCCTCTAATTGCAGGGAATAAGAGGAAAGATGGGTGATGGGATAGGAAAATAACGTATCCAACGTGGCGGTAAAGCTTTCAAGGGTCTGCCCCGGAAGACCGAATATGACGTCGGCACTCACGTTGGCAAAGCCCGCTTTAAAAATATGTTCCAGCGCCGCCAGCGCTCCCGCCCGATCGTGCAGACGGCCCAGGGTGGAAAGCTCCCGGTTTCTAAGGGACTGTACCCCCAGCGAAATACGGTTGACACCCAACTCTTTCAGCACCGCCAAAAGAGCCGGGGCGGTGCTTTCGGGGTTCAGCTCCACGGTGATCTCGGCATCCTCTTTCAACGAAAAGGCTGTACGTACTGCCTCCATCACCCGCTTCAGACGCTCTGTTCCCAAAAGGGCGGGGGTCCCGCCACCGAAATAAAGGGTAGAAAGGGGGCGACTCTCCGCCTTGCCGGCCTCGGCAACCGCCCTGTATAGAGCCGTTGCGTACTGCTCCTTCTCCGCCTCTCCGGCGGGTGCGGAATAAAAGGCGCAGTAGGCACATTTTTGTTTACAAAAGGGGGTGTGCAGATATAGAGAAAGCATCGTCAAGAATCCAGCTTCAGCACCGCCATAAAGGCCTCCTGGGGCACCTCTACGCTGCCCAACTGGCGCATCCGCTTTTTGCCTTCCTTTTGTTTCTCCAGCAGCTTTTTCTTACGGGTGATGTCACCGCCGTAGCACTTGGCCAAAACGTCCTTGCGCATGGCTTTAACGGTCTCACGGGCGATGATCTTTCCGCCGATGCAGGCCTGGATGGGCACCTCAAACAGCTGGCGGGGAATGTGCTCCTTCAGCTTTTCCGCCATCTTACGGGCACGGGGATAGGCCTTGTCCTTATGCACGATAAAGGAAAGGGCGTCCACGATCTCGCCGTTGAGCATGATATCCAGCTTGATCAGCTCCGACTCTCTGTAGTCTGCCAGCTCGTAGTCTAAGGAGGCATAGCCGCG
>CAYLIT010000150.1:0-4622 GCA_964383835.1 uncultured Eubacteriales bacterium | reverse complement strand
CGGCGGGGAGGGGGGGGATGTGGGGGGGGGGGGGCCGCTTTTCGGGATGGTTGTTGTAGATCTCCTCACAGAAGCGGCGGTTGATCTCTTTGACAATGGTATAGATACGGGGCAGTCTGCCGGAGAAGAGATGGATGGACCACTTCTCCAAAGCCTCGCTCATAACGGTGTGGTTGGTGTAGGCCAATGTCTTGGTGGTGATGGCCCAGGCTGCATCCCAGGAGTAGCCGTGATCGTCCATCAAAAGACGCATCAGCTCGGGTACGCAGAGAGCGGGGTGGGTATCGTTGATATGAATAACCACCTTATCGGGCAGGTTATCCAGAGTGCCGTACTTTTTCAGGTGATCCTGCAGAATGTTCTGCAGAGAAGCGCTGACAAAGAAGTATTGCTGACGCAAACGCAGGTTTTTACCCTCTTCGTGATCATCGGCGGGGTAAAGCACACGGGAGATGGCCTCTGCCTTGGCGTCGCCCTCGCAGGATTTGAGGTACTCACCGCGGGAGAACAGAGACATATCAAAGTTTTCCAGGCTCTTGGCGCCCCAAAGACGGAGCTTATTGACGATCTTGGAATCGTGGCCCGAGATCAGAAGGTCATAAGGAACTGCAAGCACCTTATAGTAATCTTTATGGACAGTCTTCAGACCCTCGTTGCTCCAAAGCTCTTCAACCTGGCCGTCGAAATGGATCTCCTGGGCTTCGTCGGGACGGGGAACCAGCCAGCCGCCGCCCAGCTCCAGCCAGTTATCGGGGAACTCCATCTGCCAGCCATCGATGATGACCTGACGGAAGATCCCGAACTCATAGCGGATAGAAAAGCCGGTGGCGGGGTAGTTGCAGGCGGTAAGAGAGTCCAGATAGCAGGCGGCAAGGCGGCCGAGGCCTCCGTTACCGAGACCGGCATCCGGCTCCATCTCGTACAGCTGCTCCAGATCTACGTTCAGATCCTTCAGTACAGCCCGTACGTCCTCCTCCATCCCCAGGTTGTAGAGGTTGTTTTTAAGGGATCGGCCGATGAGGAATTCCATGGACATATAATAGACCTTTTTGCTTTCCTGGCGGGATACCTCTTTGGATGCGGCCTTACGGCGCTTCTGCAGTTCAGCCAGCACCATGCCGACTACGCTTTCGTACATCTGCCGTACGGTAGCGTCCTCTGCGTCGCAGGCGAACTTCGCCGCGACTGCGGCCTGAATTTTTTCTTTGATTTCCTGTTGCGTCATGGGTAAATGTGTTTCTCCTTATATGGTTTTGTAAAGCGCCCGGTAGGCCTCTACGCTGGGGCCCCAGCTGTAGTCGCCGGCCATGGCGTTCTTTTTTGCTGTTGTGAAATGCTTTTTATCGTGGAACAGTTCCATCGACCGCCAGAGGGCGTCTGCAAAGTCCTCGGCATCGAAGCTTTGGAAGGTGATGCCCCGCCCGGTTCCCGCTTCGGGATCGTAGGCAGGCACGGTATCGGCCAGACCGCCGGTGGTATGCACGATGGGCAGGGTGCCGTAGCGCATGGCGATCATCTGGGCCAGGCCGCAGGGCTCGAACTCGCTGGGCATCATAAAGAAGTCACAGCCGGCATAGATGCGCTGGGCCAGATTGCCGTCGAAGGCCAGGATCACCCGCAGATTTTCGGGGTACCGCTCGGCGGCCTCCTTCAAAAAGTTTTCATAACGGGCGTCGCCGGTACCGAGGATCACCACCTGCACCTTCTGGCTTGCCAGCCAATCCAGCTTGGCAGTCATAAGCTCCAGACCCTTTTGATGGGTCAGGCGGGTCACCATACCGAAGAGGGGAACCTCGTCGGTGACAGGCAGGCCCAGCTCCTCCTGCAGAGCGTTTTTGTTGCTGACCTTCAGCTCGATGGTATCGGCGGTGTAATTGCAGGCGATACGCTTATCGGTGGCGGGGTCAAACAGATCGGTGTCGATGCCGTTGACGATGCCGCTGACCTTCCAGGCTCTTGCCTGTAGGATATGCTCCAGCCCGCAGGATTTTGCGGGGGTCATGATCTCCTCGGCATATCGTTTGGAAACGGTGGTCACCCGATCGGAGCACTCGATGGCACCCTTCATCAGGTTGATGGCGTTATCGTAATGGAGCAGGGGCTTAACCTCCTCGCCCAGCCCGAAGATGTTTCCGAGCTGGTAAGGATCGTATTTGCCCTGAAATTCAATGTTGTGGATGGTGTAGACGGTGCGGATGGAGGCGTAGCCGGGGCGATCCCGGAATTGGGTGTCCAGCAGAACCGGAACCAGACCGGTGTGCCAATCGTTGCAATGGATGATATCCGGAATAAAATCGATCTGCGGCAGGCACTCTAAAATCGCTCGCGAGAAGAAGGCGAACCGCTCGCCGTCGTCGAACTCCCCGTAGGTCTGGGGGCGGTCGAAGTAATAGTCATTATCCAAAAGATAATAGGTCACGCCGTCCACCCGGGCCTCGTAGATACCGCAGTATTGTTCCCGCCATGCGTTATGGAAAAAGAATCCGTTGCGGGGGACGCACAGTTCCTTTAATTTATCGGAGATGGCGCTGTAGTAGGGAAGAATGACCCGCACGTCGTCTCCGGCACGGCAAAGAGCCTTGGGCAGAGCGCCTGCCACGTCTCCCAGGCCGCCGACCTTAATAAAAGGAGCGGCTTCGCTTGCTGCATAAAGAATCTTCATGGTTTATACCTTCTTACCTTTTCCGATCACGAAGGGCAGAGCAGGGGCGCCCTGCAGTTCACAGCCCTCGCTGATGGTTACGTTTTTATCGGCGATGGTGCGGCTGACCTTTGCCTTCTTGCCCACCACGCTCTTTTGCATGATGATGGAGTCCTCCACCACAGCGCCTTCTTCTACCGTAACGCCGCGGAAGAGTACGGAGTTTTTAACCGCTCCCTTGATGACGCAACCGTCTGCGATCAGGCTGTTTTCGGCGGCGGCGTTAAAATCGTAAAGGGTGGGGACAGAGTCCTTGACCTTGGTATAGACCGGGCGCTCTGCTGGGAACAGCTCCATCTTCAGCTCCGTTTTTAGCATATCCATGCTGGCGGCAAAATAATCCTCCACCGTGCGGATGATGCGGGCGTAGCCGGTATGATGATAGGCCATGATATTGCGGGTGGGCAGATTCTTCTGGATCAGCTCCCGATTCATATTAGTATAATCGTTATTGTCCGCTTCGTCAAGGAATTCCAGCAGATCCTGCTTGGACATTACATAGGTGCCCAGCGCAAAATTGTGGATCGCTTGATCGGCTTCGTGCAGATAGGTGATATTTTCGAGCTGCCCCTCTGTACCCGGATGGACGATCATCTCGCCGATCCCGGCGGGGATCTCACCATAGGACATGGTGAGGTAAGCATTATTTTCCAGATGGGCGTCGATCATGGCCTTCATATCGATGTTGGCCACCGTGCCGCCAAAGGCCATGACTACCAGTTCGGCAGCCTGGTCGGCAATATAGCCCTTTACGGCGCGCAGAGCATCCAGCCGTCCGCGCATGGAGGCGGTCAGCTCCGGTCTGGATAAGGGAGTCAGTACCTTGATGCCGCCTTTTTTGCGGTTCAGGTCCCAGGCTTCGCCGCTGCCCATGTGATCCATCAGGGAGCCGTAGTTTTCTTTACAGATCACACCGATATCCTTAATACCGGCGTTGACCATACCGGAAAGGGAAAAATCGATGGTGCGGTATCTGCCGGCAAAGGGCAGAGCCGCCGGGGTACGGTGCCGGGTCAGCTCATTGTTGGGGGTGTTTTCACTGTAGTGATCGCAAAAGATGATGCCGAATGCTTTCATCTTATTTTTCCTCCTTTCCGGTGTTGGGTTTGATCATTTCTTTGGGTTTGACCACCTGGTCGGCCTTGACCACAGCCCCGGAGCCTACTACTGCAATGCCCCATTCGCCGTCGTAATTTTCCGGCTCGGCGCCGATAACGGCGCCGTCCTCGATCACCGCGTCGTCGGCGATGATGGCGTATTTAATGGTACAGTTTTTGCCGATCTTGGCATTCTGCATCACCACTGCAGAGTTGAGGGTGGTTCCTTCGTCTACCGATACACCGTTAAAGAGTACACTGTACCAAAGATCACAGCCGTTCAGGGCACAGTTTTCGGTGACCATGGATTCGCCGATCTTTACCCCCTTGCCGATGTACTGGGGCATCAGGTTCTGATCGTGGCGGGCATAGATCCGCCACTCGGGGTCGGAAAGATTGAGGGGAATGTTGGGGTTCAGAAGATCCATGTTGGCCTCCCATAGGCTTTCGATGGTGCCCACGTCCTTCCAATAGCCCTCAAAGGGATAGGCAAACATCCGCTCGCCGGCGTTCAGCATCTTGGGCAGTACGTCCTTGCCGAAGTCCTTGGAGCTGTTGGGGTCTGCTTCGTCCTCGATCAGGTACTTACGCAGCTTTTCCCAGGTGAAAACGTAGATCCCCATGGAAGCCCGGTCGCTCTTGGGATGAGCGGGCTTCTCTTCAAATTCATAGATGCAGTCATCGTCGTGGGCGTTGATGATACCGAACCGGCTGGCCTCCTCGATGGGGACCTGCAGGGTGGCGATGGTGGCATCGGCACCCTTTTCCTTATGGAAGTCCAGCATTTTGCTGTAGTCCATCTTATAAACGTGGTCGCCGGAAAG
>CAYLIT010000149.1:3462-4634 GCA_964383835.1 uncultured Eubacteriales bacterium | reverse complement strand
GTGTGCTAAGAAAGATAAAAATGTTGGTGTTTTATGCCCCCCTAAAGATTCGAACGACCTACTTCTTAGAAGGGGTTTATTCAATCCGTTAAACTATACGGGCATTGCTGAAATATGATAATCCAAACGGCTTGAAATGTCAAGCCGTTTGTCGTTTGGTATTCAGCTTTGATACACCTTGATGGGGTATCGGTTTTTTTCTTCACGATCGATCTGCTGCGGAGGATTTCCGCTGTTGATTAAGGTTACGTCGTAATGCTGTGCTGATTCCGGTTTATAGACGTTCAGTTGGATCCCGCCTAAAATGTAGCAGGATTCGATGCGGGTGAGGATCTGCAGATCCACCTCTGAAAGGCTTTGCAATCGGAGGGTGCGGTTGTTGGTTTCGCTCCCTAAAAACAGGCAGTTTTTAAAGATCAGAGAGGGGGCGTTTTCGGGGACGGCTCTTTTACATTCGTGGGTATAAAAAGCGGAGTGGTTCCCGCCGCCCAAGAACTGAAAGGTGCAGTCCTCAAACTCGAATTTACAGCCCTGCGCCATGCCGTTACCGATGGTGTTGTTGAAGCCGAGGAGTGCGCCGTTTTTGGTGTCGCTCAGTTCGTAAATGCAGCGTACGTGCTTGTAGTAGTGGGTGGTATTGGGATAGTCGCTGTGGGAATCATCGTGGATGCAGTATCTTCCGTTTTTACAAAAGATCTCAATATTCTCGATATGGCAGGCGCCCAGAATATTCAAAGGGGCCCAGGTTCTGCTTTCACCGTAGGTGATCTCTTCGGCCGTGGGGGCAAAACGCAGTTTTACGTTACCGATGCCGATCAGTTTGGTGTTCGGCGGTAAAAAGGCATTATAGGGAACATAATCCGGGGATCTCACGTCATCGGGCGGGGAGGGGATCCCTGCTTCCTTGTATTCCCGGAACATATCGTAGGTTCCGGCATCAACGTAGATGGTTTTTTCGCTTTCATCCTCTGCCAAAGCTAAAAACAGCTTTGTAAGGCTGGTGTATTCCCGTGTGGAGCCGACATAATAGATTTTTTCGTTTTCCATGGAGCATCCTCTCAAGGTTTTTACTAAATTGATGATAAATCAAACGTCATAAAAAGTCAAGCGGATTGACAATTTGCGGTTTATTTAATATAATTTCTATTCTAAGGCTTGTATCGTTCTCATAA
>CAYLIT010000149.1:1171-3452 GCA_964383835.1 uncultured Eubacteriales bacterium | reverse complement strand
ACGATGGAAGAATATCACAGAGATTCCCTGCGGGAGCTTCGCCGGATGGCGGAGGAGAAGCCGGAACGCAACCGCGGTTCGGTGTTCGTGACCCTGTTGATCGTGCTGTTGTTTTTGGCGGCAGGGGGATTTTACATCAAGACCTCCCAGCCGGAGTGGTGGGACCGTTATTTTAACACCACGGCGGTGGAGCAGAAGCTGACCGAATGGAAGGACGAGGTCGTTTCGGTTTTTAAGAGCGAGCAGGATGACGTGAAAGAAACGGTGGACGGCGCCTTGGCAGACCAGGATGAGAAGGCTTAAATTTTCACCGCTGCTGGGGTTGCTGGTGTTCTCGTATATGCTGATCGAGGGTTCCTTTGATCCCTTATGGCTGCTGGGCTTTTCGTTGCTGCATGAGCTGGGGCATATTGCGGTCATTCGTCTTTTGGGCGGCGATATCGGCGGTTTTGCCGGTAAGGGACAAGGCTTTTCGCTGGCGGTGGGCGGTCTTTCTTATCAAGGGGAGCTGTTGGCGGCCTTGGCGGGGCCTGCGACCAGCCTTTTGTTGGCGCTTGGGTTTGGTCTTTCGGCGTGGCTTTTGGGAACGGAGCGGCTTTGGTTCTTTTGCTTTGCCAACGGTGCGTTGGCAGCACTAAATCTTCTGCCCGTTCTGCCGCTGGACGGCGGTCGTATTTTGCGGGCGGTGCTGGCACTTCGTCTTCCGCCCCATCGGCAAAGAGTCATTCAGCAAGTTGTGGGACTGGGAGTTCTGTTGCCTTTGTTGGCGCTTTCTTTTTGGCAATTTTTAAGCAGCGGCTATAATATTTCGTTGCTGTTTGTATGTTTCTATCTGATTAGTTTGATTGGAGCGAATGAATATGACGTATAACATGGATGAGATGCGGGATCTGCTGTTGCAGGTGCAAAAGCCGGCCCGCTACGTGGGGGGCGAGATCGGCCAAACGGTCAAGAATCTTGACGAGGTGGACGTGCGGATGGCCTTTTGCTTCCCGGATATTTACGATATTGGCATGTCCCACCTGGGAATGCGGATCCTTTACGGTGCTTTTAACGAGCAAAAGGGGAACTGGTGTGAGCGGGCGTTCCAACCCTGGCCGGATATGGAAGAGAAGATGCGCAACGAGGGCATCAAGCTCTTTACGCTGGAAAGCCACACCTCTTTGGATGAATTTGATCTGATCGGGTTTACCCTGCAATATGAAATGTGTTACCCCACGGTGCTGAATATGCTGGAGTTGGGCGGTGTACCCCTCTATGCCAAGGAGCGTAAGGGTTTGAGCAATATTGTTGTAGGCGGCGGGCCCTGTGCTTATAATCCCGAACCGTTGGTGCCTTTTTTTGATCTCTTCTGCATCGGCGAAGGGGAGGATGCCCTGAACGAGCTGGCGGACGTATTGCGGGAGGCCCGTGAAAAGAATATGAGCCGTGAGGACTTCCTGACTGAAATGGCGGGGCGTGAGGGGTGGTACGTTCCCTCTCTTTATGAGGTGGAATATCATGAGGACGGTACCATTCGCTCCTTTGAGCCGGTGAAGGAAGGGGTTCCTAAAACCGTTCACAAACGGGTCGTTAAGGATTTTGACAAAACCTATTATCCTAAGACCCAGATCATCCCCTTTACCGAGGCGGTTCACGACCGTGTGACCATCGAACTGTTCCGGGGCTGTATCCGGGGGTGCCGCTTTTGCCAGGCGGGGATGTTGTTCCGTCCGGTGCGGTGCAAGTCGGCAGATACCTTGGTGAAGGATGCCTGTACGCTTTTGGAAAATACCGGTTACGAGCAGCTTTCCCTTTGCTCCCTTTCCTCCAGCGACTATCCCGAGATCGAAAAGCTGGTGGACGAGCTGATCCGTTACACTGAGCCCCGGGGTATCAATCTTTCTTTGCCATCTTTGCGGGTGGACAACTTCTCCAAGGAGCTGGCCGCCAAGATTACCGGCGTGCGCAAATCTACCTTTACCTTTGCGCCGGAGGCGGGGAGTCAGAGAATGCGGGACGTCATCAACAAGAACGTCACCGAAGAGGATATCGAGCGAAGCTGCCGCATTGCTTTTGAAAACGGTAATTCCTCGGTCAAGCTTTATTTTATGATGGGGCTGCCCACCGAAACGGACGAGGATCTTGAAGCGATCCATTCCATGGCGGATAAGATTATCGGCTATTTCTACGATACCGATAAGCAAAAGCGTAATCGGTTCATCCATATTGCAGTCAGCCTTGCTACCTTTATTCCCAAGCCCTTTACCGCTTTTCAGTGGGAATCTCAGAATGATTTTGA
>CAYLIT010000149.1:0-1161 GCA_964383835.1 uncultured Eubacteriales bacterium | reverse complement strand
CAGAACAGTGAAGAAGAGGTGCACCGCAAGCAGGATCTCTTATATTCCAAGGTGCGGAAAAAGCAGGTGTCGCTGAGCTATCACGATTGCCGCACCTCCATGATCGAGGCGATCCTGGCCCGGGGTGACCGTCGGCTGGCACCGGTGCTGGAATACGTGGCTAAGCAAGGCGGCAAGCTGGACGCCTGGACGGAGCATTTCAGCTACGAGCGCTGGCAAGAGGCCTTTAAGGCCACCGGCGTGGACGGCAATTTTTATTCCCTGCGTAAGCGGGAGTTTGACGAGATCCTGCCCTGGGATTTTATCGATATCGGCGTGACCAAGGAATACCTGATGCAAGAGGCGTTACGGAGTTACGAGGCTAAAACCACCCCAAATTGCCAGGAGTCTTGCTCCGGCTGCGGGGCAAATAAATTGATCGGGAGGAAATGCGATGTTTAAGGATATGCGTGCACGGTTCTGCAAAAAGGATAGTGCAGTTTATTTCTCCCATCTTGATCTCAATCGGGCGGTGATGCGTGCTCTGCGTCGCAGTGGGATCCCCTTTTGGAGCACCGGCGGGTTCAGCCCCCATCCTTATTGTATTTTTGCCCAGCCACTTTCGCTCGGCTTTGAGAGTGAGGGCGAATTGTTTGATTTTCGGGTGACTGACGAATTTGATCCCGAAGCGCTGAAGGCGGCTTTTCCCGAAAGCTTGAAGATTTTAGAGATCTATGAGCCGGAGGAGCCTTTCAAAACCATTGCATGGGCGGATTATCGGGTAGAGCTTCGCACCGGGGCAGATGCAGAAACGATTCGAAAAGCCTTTGAGGGGCCGCTGACGGTGTTAAAAAAGACCAAACGGAGCGAAAAAGAGGTGGACCTGCGGGAGTTTATCCGCTCGATCGCAGTGGAACAGAACGATGAAGGTGTGACCCTGCTGGCCACCGTTGCCGCAGGCAATGATCGCTCCTTGAGCCCCAACTACTTGGCAGAGGGCTTGAAGGGCGCGGGAATTCCCGCGGAGATCCGGCGCGTTTGCCGTCTTGTTTTCAGAAAAGAGGACGGAAATCCCATTCGCTAAAAAACTTTTGTAAAAATTGCTTGACTTTTTGGCTTTTGCGTTGTATACTATTCAAGCAGTTTGGAGAGATGGCTGAGCTGGTCGAAGGCGCACGATTG
>CAYLIT010000148.1:0-4647 GCA_964383835.1 uncultured Eubacteriales bacterium | reverse complement strand
TCCTCCTTCGGCTCTTCCTTGGGTTCCTCCTTCGGCTCTTCCTTGGGTTCCTCCTTCGGCTCTTCCTTGGGTTCTTCTTTCGGCTCTTCCTTGGGTTCTTCTTTCGGCTCTTCCTCAGGCTCTTCCTTCGGTTTTTCTGCTTCAGGCTTCGTTTCAGAGGTTGATTCGTCTTTTGGTAGATCCTCCTGCGGTCGTTCCGCAGGCTCCTGCGTTTCAACGTCCGGCACAGACGTTTCGGGAGTCTGCGGCGAAGCACACCCGAAAAGGAGTGCTCCCGCCAGAGCCAATATCATCAACAATTTCAAAACTTTCATCTATACATTTTCCTTGATCCGATAGGTAAATAATTCAAACTGCCGGATCCCCGTGGTCTCCAGCCGTCTCATACTTCTCTTGCGATCCTCTTCGGTATTAAACCCTGGGATCAACGGAAGACGCACCTTGATCCGCTCCGGCGGAATTACTTCCGTCAACCGGCGCAGATTTTCCAGCATCAGCCGGTTATCCTGCCCGGTGTAACGACGGTAAATGTCGGGATCGGTATCCTTCACGTCCACCAGAAAAAAATCAATGCATCCGGCGGCCCGCTCCACCTGCTCCCAGGGCACCGCCAGAGAGGTTTCGGCGCACAGGTGCCATTCTGCCCCGCAAATACGGCGAAAATCCGCCAAAAAGTCTGCGTAAAGCAAAGGCTCTCCCCCGCCGAAGGTCACCCCTCCGCCGGTGGCAAGAAAGTAGAGCGCATCCACCTTCAACCGCTCATAGAGCCGTTCTGCCGTCGTTTCCACCCGCCGTGTTCCCGGCGCATAGGAAAAGGCGTTGATGCAATATTTACACCGCAACGGACAGCCATGAAAGCAGACCAGCGAGGTCACCCCCGGCCCGTCGGTAGCGATCCGATGCCTTGCGACCGTAATAACGGGTGCCTTATTCATCGGCATTCTCACCCTGCTCTTCGGTCACGGTGACGTCGGTAATACGCTCCCCTTCGGCACCATAGACCCGGATGGTCACGTCACCGATGCCGAAGTCCCCGTATCCCTCGGTCTCATCTAAAAGAATCAAACAGGACTGCCAATCATTTTTTAAATAATTGAACGACAATCCCACCAACTCAGACCGTGCCTCTTCTTCGGTCATTTTTGCAATGACCGAGATCTCCGGGATCGTCGGCATCGCAATCACTCCGGTCGTTGTAAAACTTTCGTTTCCGTACGGATCTTCCGCTTCCTCTTCCGGCTCGGTCGGTTCCGCCATATCCCCCGTCAAAGTGCTGCCGTCATAGGGCTCTTGCCCGGGATAGGCCACGTCACCCGTCAAAGTGCTGCCGTCATAGGGCTCTTGTTCGGGATAGGCCACGTCCCCGTCCAGCACCGCCACCTCGCCCAAAAATTTGCCGGTGCTTTCCGGTTCTTTTTCCCCGGCACTTGCAGAAGGAATGGTAAACTCTTCAAATTCCTCCGGTTGCCGTGCGCAACCCGCCGCAGAGGTAGCGAGCATCGTAGCAGCGATCCCTGCTACCGCAACCCGTTTTCCGGACCGTCGGATCTTTTCCAATTCCTCCGCCAAATAACGCAGCTCCGCCTCACACTTGGGGCAGGTTCCCTTGCACTCCCCCTGAAAGGTACACTCCGGGGTAGAAAACTCGATCCCGTTCTGCTCTGCGATCTCACAACGAATACTCTTCAATAAACTGCAGGTTCTCTTTCCGTTCATCACGGCACCTCCTTAATCATCAAGTATACGAATTGACGTGGCAAAACGTTGCAAAAGAGCCAAAATAAATCATTCCGTCTTTATTTTACCATACGCACCTTTACTTGACAAGAGCCCGTCACATTTATAACGAAAAAGAAACAGGCTGTCTGAAACAGCCTGTAATCCTATTTATTCTTCAACCTCTTCGTCCGGCTCCTCCGCCTCGTCCGTTTCAACGGTAACGCTGACGATCTGATCCAAACCGTCATAATAAAGCTGAATGGTCACTGCATCCACCCGGAAGCTACCGAAGCGCGCACTTTCGTCATGGCTCTCCAAATTAGCCTGCCAAGCCGCCTTCAAGGACTGGAACGGCACCCCCGTCAGCTCTGTCAGCGCCTGCTCACTGTTCATCATGGCAACAGCGGAAATATCGGGAACCGCCACGGTATTCTCCGCAGGAGGATCGGTCTCCTCATCCGGCTTGGTCTCGTCCACTTGGGTCTCCTCGTCGGGGTTTTTCTGATCGGTGGTATCCTTATTGAGCGTCGTGTCGGTACCGTCAGTCGGCTCGTCCGCATCCTCACCCGATTTCTGATCTCCCCCGTCCTGGGTATTCGAACCGTCGGTCTGCTTGTTCGTATCCGTCGGAGTAGTATCGGTCACGGTATCCTTACTCTGATCGGGCTCGGTCACTTCCCCGCCTTGGTTCTCTTCCTTTTGATCCTCCGTCTCTCCCTGCGTGGTATCGGTGCCGCCCGCGACCTCCCCGTACTTCTCCTCAAGCCCGGATTCCGAGAATTCGAAATCCTCTTCCTCCTTCTTTGCACAGCCGGCCACGGAAGTCACCACCGTAACGGCAACCATCCCCGCAATAATAAAACGCTTTGCGATCCACAAAATTTTATCGGTCATAAAAAGGCCCCCTTTTCATTATCCAAAAATGTCAGTTTATATTATACCACACTCTCCGCCACTTGGCAAGCGAATATTTCATTTCTCCCAAAAACCGTCGAAATGGCAAGAAAAATCTTCTTGTCATCCTCGCAAGATCAATGGTATAATGTTCCATGGAGATGATACTATGTTATTTTTATGGCTCGCACTTGGTCTTGCGGTACTCCTCACCGCCGCATTTTTTATCATTACTTATATCTGCTTCCGCATGGCGTTCTACGTTCCCGACCGGGACCCCCAAAAACCGGAAGTCATCAGCGTCCCCGAGGGCGAGGTCTACGAGCCCTTCCGGGAACGTATCGAAAACTACGCCAAAGAAACCAAAGCCATCCCCCACGAAGAGTGCTCCATCACCTCCTTCGACGGGCTGAAGCTTTACGGCAAATACTACGAATATAAAAAAGACGCCCCCATCGAGCTGATGTTCCACGGCTACCGCGGCAACGCCCAGCGGGATCTTTCCGGCGGCGTTCAACGGTGCTTCAAGCTGCAAAGAAGCGCCCTCATCGTCGATCAGCGCTGCAGCGAAAAAAGCGAAGGCAACGTCATCACCTTCGGCATCAACGAGCATAAGGACTGCCTCAAATGGGTGGACTTCATGAGGAACCGTTTCGGCCCCGACGTCAAGATCATATTGACCGGCATCTCCATGGGCGCCGCCACCGTACTGATGGCCTCCGATAAGCCCCTGCCCCCCAACGTCATCGGCATCCTGGCCGATTGCGGCTATAACTCCCCCAAGGATATCATCAAAAAAGTAATCAAAGATATGGGCATCCCTCCCGCCGCCGGCTATTTCTTCGTCAAGCTGGGCGCCCGACTCTTCGGCCACTTCGATTTAGAAGAGACCTCCCCCGAAGAAGCCCTCCGAAGCTGCTCTCTCCCGGTGATCTTTTTCCACGGCGAAGCAGACGACTACGTCCCCCGTGAGATGAGCAAGATCAACTACGACGCCTGCAGCTCCAAAAAGCTGCTGGTCACCATCCCCGGCGCCGGCCACGGCCTTTCCTACCTTGTAGACCCCGAAAAATACCTCTGCGCCCTCAAAGAATTCTTCGGCGAAGAAGCCTCCCGGCACGAATAAAACGACCACCGCCCGATGGGCGGTGGCTTTTTTATACAAATATAAGGATCACCAACAAAAGCGGGATACACGCAACAGTAAACGGAAGCGATACGACCTCAATCAGGCTTGCAATAAACGGAATAGGAATCACCTGCAAAAGGATCAATCCAATGCCCACCCAACCGGCAGTAACCATCGCCGAGCCAAGCTTTCCGAATTCCATCGAACAAAGGATTCCTCCGCCGACCATCGCTCCAAAGGCGATGCTGTCCAGCAAAGAGTTTGTGATCCCTAAGAATTCACAAACGTTATCCCTGCCCAATACAAAAAATACGACCGCCGCACCGATCAATCCTGCGAACAAGCCCAACGCCTCCGTCAAGCCGGAAATACAGCAAATAATCGCAATACCGATAACCGCCAGTCCCACAATCGCCAAAAGGATTTTTAAAAAAATCATCCCATCAATCCCCCAAAACTTCAAAAATAACGAAAAATATTATAACACCCCACCCATCATTTTTCAATCATTTTAATTTATAAATTGTCAATCAGGTCAATCAGGGGACGGTTCTATCAATCAGGGGACGGTTCTATGATTGAAAAAGCACTTAAAAGGCGGCAAGAAAGAAAAGTTTTTCTCTTTACGATGAGCGGGATTTTGAGAAAAAAATTGAAGCCGCCCAAGGGCGGCGGTATAGGTCACTTGTAAAAGCAAACGGATTATTTAAGCAGGCAGACACAAGGGATACGTTGCGCTCTCGGCTTTCGTCGACCGCCCCGGGCGGTTTACGCCGAAACCGTCGTGCTCCCGACTTCGCAGACCGCAAAGCCTGTCGCGGCTTTGCGGCTACTTCGATGAACTTTTTTGCATTCTGCAAAAAAGTTCAGATCCCGAATCTCTGCCAAACAAAAACAGCACCCTA
>CAYLIT010000147.1:0-4685 GCA_964383835.1 uncultured Eubacteriales bacterium | reverse complement strand
CTTGAAAAAGTTTTGACCCCTCTTTGATGAGGACGTATACGACGAGATCTCACTGCAGACCTGTGTTTCCAAGCGGATCTCCGCCGGCGGTACCGGCCCTCAGTCGGTGGCGGCGCAGATCGCATTTGTTGAGGATTTTATCAAATGAAAAAAGTATTTATAGACGGCAGCGCCGGTACCACCGGCCTGCGCATCAGAGAGCGGCTGGAAAGCCGTGCGGATATCGAGCTTCTGACCCTGACGGAGGAGAACCGCAAGGATCCTGCCGCCCGCAAGGAGATGCTGAACAAAGCGGATATCGCCTTTTTGTGCCTGCCCGATGAGGCGGCGCGCGAGGCGGTGAGCATGATCGAGAATCCCGATACGGTGGTATTGGATACCTCTACCGCCCATCGGACCAACCCCGCCTGGTGCTACGGCTTCCCCGAGCTCTCCAAAGAGCAGTGGGAGAAGGTTCAAAACGCTAAGCGGATCGCCGTGCCCGGTTGCCATGCCAGCGGTTTTATCGCTCTGGTGGCACCTTTGGTGGCGGCAGGGGCGCTCCCTAAGGATGCCCTTTTGACCTGCCATTCCATCACCGGCTACAGCGGCGGCGGTAAAAAGATGATCGCTCAATATGAGGACGATGAGCTCGACCCCTTGCTTTCTGCACCCCGGCAGTATGCCCTGGCTCAGAAGCACAAGCATCTGCCCGAGATGAAGGCAGTGGCGGGGATCGAAAACGATCCCATCTTTTGTCCCATCGTTTCCAATTTCTACAGCGGTATGGCGGTGACGGTTCCCCTCTTCAAGAGCCAGCTCAACGAGGGTTTTGGCATCGAGGAACTGAAAGAGATCTACCGCAAGCAGTACCAAGGCCCTATGGTCGTCTGGAGCGATACCCCCGATGACGACGGTTTCTATTCCGCCGAGGCCTTTGGCGACAGCGATAAAATGGAGATCACCGTACAGGGCAACGAGGAGCGTATCCTCTTGTTGGCCCGGTACAATAATTTAGGCAAGGGTGCCTCCGGCGCAGCATTGGAGTGTATGAACCTGGTGCTGGGAGATGCCCCCGATAAGAATTTGGAGTAATAGCGTGAAAATTCACGCTATTACAAATTGAAAAGGCGTGCCACTCGCCAAAAAAGTGGCAGCCGTGGCACATGCCGAAATCTCCATTCGCCGCTTACGGAGATTTGTATTCCTTTTTGTGCTGATGCTTTAGCGGCAGAATGGAGATTGTTATGAAATTTGTCAAAGGCGGCGTTGTGGCCCCCCACGGCTTCCGAGCCGGCGGTATCCATTGCGGCATCCGCAGAAATAAAACCAAAAAGGATCTGACCCTCATCTTCAGTCGGGTCCCCGCCAATGTGGCGGCAGTCTATACCACCAACCTGGTAAAGGGCGCACCCCTGACGGTGACTAAGGAGCACCTGAAAAACGGTCTGGCTCAGGCGATTATCTGCAACAGCGGCAATGCCAATACCTGCAATGCAAACGGCATCGAGGTGGCAGAAGAAATGTGTCGGCTGGTAGGGGAGGAACTGAACCTTTCCCATAAGGACGTTCTGGTGGCTTCTACCGGTGTCATCGGTCAGCCCCTGGATATCACGCCTATTAAGAACGGCATGGAAAAGCTGGTGCACAATCTGGGCAAGGATCGCTCCAACGGTCTGGCCGCCGCAGAGGGTATCATGACCACCGATACCAAAGTCAAGGAGATCGCCGTGGAGTTTACCGTCAACGGTAAGGTCTGTCGGCTGGGCGGTATCGCCAAGGGTAGCGGCATGATCCATCCCAATATGGCGACGATGCTGGTCTTTCTGACCACCGACTGCGCCATCAGCACCGAAATGCTGCAAAAAGCACTCTCCCACGACGTGCAGAATACCTTTAACATGACCAGCGTGGATGGGGATACCTCCACCAACGATATGGTGGTGATCATGGCCAACGGTCGTGCAGGCAATCCCCGCATTACCAAAGAGGGTCACGCCTTTGAGACCTTTATGAAGGCGTTGAACACCGTGACCGTTCAGCTTTGCCGCTGGATCGCCGGCGACGGTGAGGGTGCTACCAAGCTTTTAGAGTGTAAGGTTACGGGTGCACCGGAGCTTGCAATCGCCAAGACGGTGGCCAAGAGCGTGATCTGCTCTTCCTTGACCAAGGCGGCCATGTTTGGTGCTGATGCCAACTGGGGCAGAGTGCTCTGCGCCATCGGCTACAGCGGCGCTAACGTGGACGTGAACAAGGTGGAGGTACAATTTTCCTCCAAGGCCGGAAACGTCAAGGTCTGCGAAAACGGCGCCGGGGTGGAGTTTTCCGAAGCTCTTGCCAAGAAGGTGCTCTCGGAGGATGAGATCGAGATCTTGATCGACCTGCACGACGGCGAGGAAAAGTCCACCGCCTGGGGCTGTGACCTGACTTACGATTACGTTAAGATCAACGGAGATTACAGAACTTAAAAAGGCGGCGGCGCCGCCTTTTTATATAAGGAGCAAAGAAAATGTCTTTAGAAATTACCAACGCACAGCGGGCCGAGGTGTTGACCCAGGCTCTGCCCTACATTAAGAAATACAACGGCAAGATCGTCGTCATCAAATACGGCGGCAACGCCATGATTAACGAACAGCTCAAGGAACAGGTGATGGAGGATATCGTCCTGCGTTCGCTGATCGGCGTCAAGGTGGTGCGGGTTCACGGCGGCGGTCCCGAGATCACCGATACCATGAAGAAGCTGGGCAAAGAGAGCGTCTTTTTGAACGGTCTTCGGGTCACCGACAAGGAAACCGCCGAGATCGTACAGATGGTATTGGCCGGGAAGATCAATAAGAGCCTGGTCAATCTTTTAGGTGTCAAGGGCGGCCGTGCCATGGGTCTTTCCGGTATGGATGACCGGATGATCCGCTGCGAGATGAAGGACGAGCAGTTAGGCTACGTAGGGGAGATCACCAAGGTCAACGTTACCCCGGTGACCGATCTTTTGGAGCGGGGCTATATTCCCGTCATCTCCACCGTAGGTGTGGATAAGTCTGGTAACGTTTACAATATCAACGCCGATACCGCCGCCGCTTACATTGCAGGCGCTCTGCAGGCAGAGCGGTTGATCACCCTCACCGATATCGCCGGCATTCTGCAGGATCCCACCGATCCCGAGACCCTCATTTCCGAGCTGGATATCGAAGAGGCGCACAAGCTCTTTGAGAACGGAATTATCTCCGGCGGTATGATCCCCAAGGTGGAGTGCTGTATCGAGGCTATTCAGTGCGGTGTGAAGAAGGTCATTATCATGGATGGACGGGTACCCCATTCCATCCTTATCGAAACCCTGACCGATGAGGGGGCCGGTACCATGGTCGTGGAGAAAAAGGCATGAGCATCAAAGCATTAGACGCACAATATATTGCCCACACCTACAATCGGTTCCCCCTGGAGCTGGTGCGGGGCGAGGGTTCTCTCTTTTGGGACGAGAACGGCAAGGAATACATTGATCTCGGCAGTGGTATTGCAGTCAACCTTTTGGGTGCTTGTGATGCAGGCTGGATCAAGGCGGTGGAGGAGCAGCTGCATCAGCTGCAGCATACCTCCAACCTCTTTTATACCGGCCCTCAGGCAAAGCTTGCGGAGCAGCTGTGTTTGCGCACCGGCATGAAGAAGGTGTTCTTCGGCAACAGCGGCGCCGAGGCTAACGAGTGTGCCATTAAGGTGGCACGTAAATATGCGGCGGAGAAAAAAGGGGAAGAGTATTTCAATATCATCACCCTGGAAAACAGCTTCCACGGCCGCACCTTGACCACCCTGGCCGCTACCGGGCAGGAGGTCTTTCATCAGGATTTCAAGCCGTTGACCGGCGGTTTTCTCCATGCGCCCGCCAACGACCTGGCGGCGGTGGAAAAGCTGGTGGCAGAGCACAAGGTGGCCGCCGTTATGGTGGAGCCGGTGCAGGGGGAGGGCGGCGTGTTGCCCCTGACTCAGGAGTTTTGCCAAGGGCTGCAAAAGATTGCCGATGAGCAGGATATCCTCCTGGTCATCGACGAGGTACAGACCGGTAACGGACGTACCGGCGCCCTTTACGGATATATGAATTTCGGGCTTCGTCCGGACGTTGTGACCACTGCAAAAGGCTTGGGCGGCGGCTTACCTATCGGCGTTTGCATGATGGGCGAGCGGGCAGAAAAAGTGTTGACCCCCGGCTCCCATGGCTCTACCTTTGGCGGCAATCCCATTGCGGCGGCAGGTGCTTTGCACGTGCTGGAGCGGGTGGATGAGCAGCTTTTGGCCGAGGTGCGGGAAAAATCCGCTTATCTTTGCAAGACCTTTGAGGGCGCCCGCGGCATCAAGAGTGTCAGCGGTATGGGCCTGATGCTGGGTCTTGAAACCGAGCGTCCCGCCGCCGAGATCGTGGCAGAGTGTCGTGAGTTGGGCGTGTTGGTGCTGACCGCCAAAACCAAGGTGCGGTTGCTGCCGCCCCTCAACATCCCCATGGAGCTTTTGCAAAAGGCTGCTGAAATCATTAAGAAAGTTGCAGGTGAAGAGGTATGAAAAACCGTCACTTTTTGAAATTATTGGATTATTCTCCCGCTGAGATCGAGGCTCTTCTGGATCTTGCGGCTGAATTGAAGGAAAAAAAGAAGAAGGGCATCCCTCATCGTTATTTTGAGGGCAAGAACATTGCTTTGATCTTTGAAAAGAACAGTACCCGT
>CAYLIT010000146.1:0-4719 GCA_964383835.1 uncultured Eubacteriales bacterium | reverse complement strand
TCAACGAAGAGCAGTGGAATCTGTTCTTATCCGGTGTCAAGGCAGGCATCAAGGGGGACTCCAAGTTTCTTCTGGCCCTCGCCCGCACCCACGACATCTACGACGGTAACGGTGACGTCTATAACGTCACCGAGGATGAATTGAACGCCCTCATCAGCGAGTATCTGGGTGACGACGGAAGTATCATCCCCACCGCCGATTGGGGCTATGCCCCCCACATGAATCTGGTGAGCGGCGTGCCTGTGATCACTCTGACCAACGATATCGGTAACGGTAACGAGATCAACGCCGAGGACGACGGCAACACCGGCAACGACGATAACGCCGATAACAGCTACCACGACAGCGAAGATTGGCTGGACACCCAGCTGGCCGCTCTGGTAGCCGAGAATGCCGAGCGCCCCATCTTTGTGGTCTACCATTACCCCGAGGTCGGTAAGCTGGGCTGGACCCAGCGCTGGGGTCAGAACAGCCTGCGGGATACCCTGGATAAGTATCCTCAGGTCATCGCCGTGAACGCCCATGTTCACTGGGATCCCCGTATGACCGACTCCATCACCCAGGATAACTTCACCGAGGTTTACGACGGTGCCGTCAAAAGCACCAGCGGCTGGAGTATACCCAGCTCCATCTCATCCTACTCCGTGATCGAGGTCACCGAGTCGGGTGCAGTCACCATTAAGTACATCGACCCCGAAACCGGCGATTTCCTACTGGAAGCCAACGGCTCCGGCGAGGTGCTGGAGTATTCCATCCCCAAGGCCTGGGACAAGAGCACTTATCTCTACACCGATGAAGCCAAGCACGCCGTAGAAAAGGCCACCTTTGCTTCCGACGCTTCCATCACGCTGGAGAACGGCACTCTGACCTTTGACCGTGCTGATTCCGAACATATCATCGTTCGCTACCGCGTAGAGATCAACGACGGTAAGACCACCAAGACCCAGTACATAATTCCGCAATCACTTGATACGGTTCTTCCTGAAGCCCATTCCACCAAGCTGACGCTGAAGACCGGGATCGACTATACCATCACGGTCACCGCCGTTGACGGTCTCTTCCGCGATTCCGCCAACACCCTGGTGCTGACAGGCAACGTCAACGACACATCCAAGGTGTTCACCGGCGCCGCCACCGCCGTGGTGGAAAAGACCTACGTCGGCAACGGCACCAAGGGTGAATATGATTATCCCGATTTCAAGACCTACGCCACCAACCCCGATGCCGAAGGCATCACCAACTGGGGCATCAGCGATATGGAAGACCTGAAGGCATGGTCCGATTTCAGCAAAACCAATTCCTGCGCGGGGCTGACCTTCCATCTGGAAAACGATATCGATATGAAGGACGAACCCTTCGGTATGATCGGCTCCCTGTACGTTCCCTTCAAGGGGACCTTCGACGGTCACCTGCACACCCTCTCCAACCTGCTGATCGACGATACCAGCGGTATGGGTACCGGCTTCTTCGTCTATGCCGTGAATGCGGAGATCAAGAATTTCGGTATCGAAAGCGGCTTGGTACGGGGTCACGTTTCCACCCGTAAATACGAACAGAGCGGCACCTACAGCGTTTCGGGCACCAAGAGATCGTCCTTCCTCGACACGATCGGCGTAGCCGCCATTGCCGGCCGTGCCAACAACACCAATTTCAGCCACGTATGGAACAAGGCCGACGTTACCTTCCGTACGGCTCATATGACGACCTCTGGCGGCTTCTCCGATGCCTGCTCTGCAGGATTGGTCGGCCGTGCGCAGAGCAACTGTACTTTTGTGGGTTGCTACAATACAGGTAACGTTTACGGCCTGGCCCGTGCCAGCGGCATTACCAACTGGGCGCAGAACGGCACCAATATTGCCCAGATCAGCAACTGCTTCAATTTAGGTGCCATTACCACCGAAACCGGTGCAAACACCGAAGCCATCGGCCGCTACAACAGCGTCAGCACCAACGATCTTTCCTATTTCAACTATAATAACTACTACCTTGAAGGCTCTGCCGACATCGCCACCAACCGTGCGAGCGACACCGGCTATACCGCCAATGGTGCCGAGGAGGCCATCGCCCTCACCGCCGAGGAGGTCAAGAGCGATCTGGCAAGCCTCCTCAATGCAGGCCGCTTCACCGGCCTCTATGCCGACACCGCCACCTGGGCCACCGATGAGAACGGCAACGTTTACATCGCCTCGGTGGACGACAGCGGCGCCAGTGAGATCTATCCCTTCTCTACCTACGCAACCGATTCCACCCACACCTACTATTCCATCAATTCCGTGGATGAATTCAACGCTTTCGCGACCCAGTCCAAGAGCGACCAGTTCGAGGGCAAGGTCATCTCTCTGAACGTGGATCTGGATCTCAGCAGCGATACAGCCTTCCAGATGATCGGTACCGACACCTATTCCTTCAAGGGCACCTTCGACGGTAAGGGTCATACCATCAGCAACATGACCGTTTCCTCGGGTTCTATTCGCGGTCTCTTCCGTGATATCGAGGGACCCGGCGTGGTCAAGAACTTCACTTTGAAGGATGCCACCGTAAAGGCAACCAAACAAAGCGGTTTGGTCACCGCCAAGCTTACCAACGGCGGCACCGTCGAAAACGTCACCGTCAGCGGAGGCACCCTCACAGGCTCCGACAACGATACCTTCGGCTTTATTGCAGGTATCGGCGTCGAAACTGAAAAAAACAGCATCAAAAACTGTATCGTTGACAGTGCGACCTACACCTACACCAATTCCAAAGGTCAAGGCATCGGCGGTATCATCGGCAGAAACATCTGTACCGATATCGATAGCTGTATCGTTCGCAACTGCAGCATCACCGGCTACCGCAACAGCGGTCTGCTCGTCGGCTTCACCTATGCCGGCAATATCACCAACTGCATCACCTATGGTAATACTTATTCCAGCAAATATAACACTTACGGATTAGTCGGCAGAGTTTTCTCCGAAACTGTAACTGTAAAAAACTCGGTGTTCTACGAAGAAACCTTGAGTTTTGACGGAACCGTAACCGATCTTTGCCTCAGCTGTTATGTTAGTGATGGTGCCGGAATGAGTGTGGAAAATGTCTACACCGCCGCCACCGGCACCAGCAGCTGTGCCACCCCCATCTATACCAACGCCACCGAACTGGCGAGCGGTAAGATCGCATATGAGCTGGGCTGGACCATGAAGGACGGCTACGTGGCACTCCTTGAAAAGGGCGACGAGCCTACCCGCTGCTACACCTATGTGATGGGCGAGACCACCGAGCTTCGGTATACCGATGCGACCGGCGCGGTCATCAACGGTGCGCCGGAAGTGACCGCCGAGGACTTCCTGGGCTGGACCGTCACCGACGGTGAAAAAGAGGGCGACCTTGTTTACACTGCCGACTATGGCACTGAGGATAACGGCTCCTATCCCATCACCGAGTTTGAGAATCGCCCCAAGGCGACCCAATTCACCCTCTCCACTCCGGAGGAACTGAATTATCTGGCGAAGCTTTCCAAGACCTATACCTTTGAAGGCTACACCATCACCCTCTTAAACGACATCGACATGATCGACACCGAGAACTTTGCCATGCTCGGTTCCTCAACCTGCCGCTTCACCGCCAACTTCGACGGCGGTAACCACACCATCTACAACGTGAAGATCAACAGCACCGATGATTATGCAGGCTTCTTCTCCATGACCGGCGCCGATAAGACCAAGAACGTCACCATCAAGGATCTGACCCTTGAGGACGCCTACGTCACCGGCGGCGTATCCTCCGCCATCCTGATCGGTAAGGCCTATGGCGTGACCCTGCTGGAGAACGTTAAACTCCGTTACTCCTCCATTGTGGCCAGCACCGCAGTAGGCGGCTTCTTCGGTAAGCTGGATGCCAACACTGCAAGCTTCACCGTTAAGAACTGCATAGCCGAGGGCTGCTACGTCAGCAACATCTCCGCCAGCATGCAGCAGGCCGGCCTCATTGTTGGTGGCAACCCCTACAACCTTTCCGTTCAAAACGTTCTGCTCCGCAACAATACCGTGGAATCTCACCGTCAGGTCGGTCTGGTCGCCGGCTATGCAGGAAACAAAATGAAGATAGACGGTCTGGTGGCTTACGGCAATACCATCAACTGTAACTATGACAGCGCCGGTATCATTGGTCGCGCCTCAGGTGTCTTTGACGCGCAGAACATCATTGCCTACAACAACAGCGGCCTGCGCAATAAGAGCGGTGGCGATACAATCACCGCCAAAAACTCCACCGTATATTGGATGGCCGGTCGCTATAATTCCGATTCCCCCAACGTTACCGGCTCTAACGTATACATCGACGTGGAAAACGATACCACTCTGGATCCCGTCACCGTAACCACCGTCACCGACGAGCAGATCATGAGCGGCGAAGCCTCCTACCTCTTAGGTCTCGCCTACAAGAACGGCAACATTGCCTTCCCCGACAGCGACACCAAGGCCGCCGTCAAGTACACCTATCAGGTCAACGGTGCAGTTTCCGCCACCCGCTATACCGACTATACCGGTGCTATCATCGGCGAAGCGGTCGAATGCCCCGCACCGGACGGCTGGACAGAGACCACCCTTGAAAACGGCGATAAGCTCTTTGTTGCACAGGTTTCTATCCCGTATGATATCAACGAAGACGGTTCGTTAAATACCGCCGATGCGATAATGCTGATGAAGTACGTGGATGGACACGACGTTCCCATTAACACCGCCA
>CAYLIT010000145.1:0-4783 GCA_964383835.1 uncultured Eubacteriales bacterium | reverse complement strand
ATGAGGTTATAGGCGATCTGATAGGGGAAGACGGTATTTTCATACTGCTCGCCCTTGGTGAGTGCCTCGACCTCGCCCATCAGCTCTACGGGACCGCCTGCACCGGCACCGGAAACGGCCTGATAGGTGGAAGCGATCATGGACTTGATGGGGCTGATCTTATTCAGCGCATTGACCGCAGTGATGGTGATGATGGTGGAGCAGTTGGGGTTTGCGATGATACCCTTATGCTTTTTCACGTCCTCGGGGTTTACCTCGGGTACAACCAGGGGAACGTCGGGATCCATACGGAAAGCGCTGGAGTTATCCACCAGCACGGCGCCGGCCTTGATGATGGCGGGAGCCAGCTTTTTGGAAAGCTCGTTGGTGGCGGCGCCCAGCACCAGATCGATGCCCTCGAAGGCATTCTCGTCGGCCAGCTCTACGGCGATCTCCTGACCCTTGAAGGGGATCAGCTTACCCACACTGCGGGGGCTCGCCAGGAGCTTGAGCTTACCGATGGGGAAATTACGCTCTTCCAGAACCTTTAACATTTCACGGCCCACCGCACCGGTGGCGCCCAGAATGGCTACGTTTTTCATTTCAAATTACCTCGCTTTACTTGACAAAACTATTATATAATACGCGGATCGCGTTCTCATAATCCTTATTATCTACGCCAACGATGATATTCACCTCATCGGGGCCCTGAGAGATCATGCGGATGCTGATGCCGTGCTTACCCAAACGTTCAAAGATCTTACCGGATGCGCCGGGACGGAAGGCCATTTTACGGCCGACAGCCGCCACCACGGCGATCTCGTCGATGACCTTGATATGGTCCGGCTTGATCTTTTTCTGCAGCTCGCCCAATACCGAATAGAGGCAGGGGGCTACCTTAGCGGAATCCACCACCAGCGAAACGGTGTCCAGCCCGCTGGGGAGATACTCGATGGGAACGTTATGATTTTCAAAAGCCTCCAGAATACGGCGAAGCTCGCCCACCGCACCGGTCAAGCCGTTTTTGGTGATAGTAACGATGGAGTAGTTCTTTTTACCGGCGATACCGGTGATGATGCGATCCTCGGTCTCAGGGGCATCCTCAAAGGACTCCATGATCATGGTGCCGGGGTGATCCGGCTGGTTGGTGTTGCGGATATTGAGGGGGATCTTCTTTTCCCGCACGGGATAGATAGTGCCCTCGTGCAACACCTGAGCGCCTGCGTGGCTGAGCTCTCTCAGTTCGCTGTAGGTTACACGCTCAATGGGTTGGGGATCCTCTACGATACGGGGGTCTGCCATCAGTACGCCCGAAACGTCGGTCCAGTTTTCGTAAACGTCTGCATCCAAAGCGGCCGCCGCCAAAGCGCCGGTGATATCCGAGCCGCCCCGGGTGAGGGTCTTGATGCGGCCGTCCGGCATGATCCCGTAAAAGCCGGGGATGACCACCTTACGGTTTTCAGCCAGCCGAACCAGCTTGGCATAAGAAGCCTCTTTATCGATGGAGCCGTCAAAAGCGAACTTCAGCCAAAGGGCGGCGTCCACAAACTCGAACCCTAAATAATCGGCCATCAGCATGGCGGAAAGATATTCCCCACGGGAGACCAGCTCCTCTTCGCTGATGCCGGCACCCATCTTGGCGCGGATGCGCTGTAATTCTTTTTCAATGTCGATGGTCAAATTCAGGTCTTTTTTAATCTCCAGATACCGCTCTTTGATCTGCTCAAAAATGGGCTCGCAGGAAACACCGTATTTCAGGTGGGCATGGCAAAGATACAAAAGATCGGTGATCTTATTATCCTCTTTGTTGCGCTTGCCTGCCGCAGAAACCACCACCACCTTGCGGGCGGGGTCAGACTCCACAATCTCTTTGACCTTTTGATATTGGATCGCATCCGCCATGGAGGATCCGCCGAATTTTAGAACTTTAAGCATTTTTATTCTCCGATCGCGGCTACGAAGGTCTTTTCGTCTGCCGCCTTTAATTGGTTATAAAGCTCTGCCATTGCAGAAACGGTCATCGGCTCGGTAACAACACCCTCGCCCCATTGCTCCCCGGCAGGAAGCTGAGCAGACGAGCGGATATAGAACCGATAGGCGGCAATGTCGTTGCAGACGGTTGCAGGTGCAAAGGAATCGGCATAGAAATGATCCACGCCTGCCGCCAGATCCAGGCAATCCTGCACCACGTTGGCGGCGGTGGGATAGCGGCCGGCACCCTGACCGTAGAAGCTCATTTTACCGGTATATTCCGTTTCATAAGTAATCAGGTTAAAATTGGTGGGAACAGCGGCGGTCAACGATCGGGGCAGTGCCACGGGGACCACGTAGGCCGCTACCTTATCGCCCTCACGGCGGGCGTTGCCCAGAATTTTACAGGTCAGCCCGTGGGCTTTAAATGCGGCGATATCGCCGTCGGTGACGTAACGGATCCCCCAGACCGGGATCTCGTCGATATTCAGCGAAAGACCAAAGGCCACGTTGGCAGACAGCAACAGCTTGTGCATGATATCCTTACCGTCGATATCCGCCGAAGGATCAGCCTCTGCATACCCCAGTGCCTGTGCCTCGGAAAGAGCAGTTTCAAAGGACAGACCATTCTCGGTCATGTTGGACAGAATATAGTTGGTGGTACCGTTCATGATGCCCTCTACCGCCAGCACCGGCTCCAGCCGACGAACCCGCTCCAGAGCGGTCAGCCAGCCGATACCGCCGCCTACTGCGGCAGTACAGCGGAAGGTGGCACCGTTGGCCTTAGCCAACGCCAGCAGTTCCTCGTAATAAGTGGCCACTAAATATTTATTGGCGGTCACCACGTTTTTTCCCGCCTTCAGAGCCGCCGAAACGAACTCGTAGGCCGGATGAAGACCGCCCAATACTTCAATTACCGTATCCACCTCGGCATCCTCCCAAAGGTCCTCTGCCCGGTGGGTCAGCTCCGGAATGCCGATCTCACGAAGATCCAGCACGTACCGGATCTCAAGATCCTTTTGCCCCTTTGCCAACTCGTATACACCGGCTCCGACCGTGCCGAAGCCCATCAATCCAATTACCATTCTAACGCTCCTGTATTTTATGATAAGACATTTTTTAATTTTGTCCGCCACTCGCGGACAATTGGTTTTGTAATATGAACAGAATACCACACTTGCTTCAAAAAAGCAAGTAAAAATCAAAGATTTCTTCAATTTTTATATTATATACAACTTCAATAAAAATAGCAAGGGTCAATCGATAAAACCAATAAAGATGCCCCCGGCTTTCGCCGGGGGCGGGTTATGCTTTTAAATTAAGGGTTATACGTCGGGGGGATAACTCATTTTAAGAAAATAATCCGAAAGATTTCTTTCCTCGGGATATTGCGCATGATCAAAGGGCCAGATCTTGATCTTATAATCGGTGGCCAGCCGTAGCAAAATATGATCGTTCATTTCCTCCAACAACGCCTCGTCACTGATCTCCCGCGTTGGCCAATAAACCCCGCCGTATTCAGTAGGAATCGGTCTCCCCTCGATGATGACATCTTTTATCGTCAACTCCGGGTATTTATAAGCCGATCGGTCTCCACGAAAATAGTCCAACAACTCCGTCAGGTACTCCTCATCATAATCCTGATGATCCTCGGGAAGAGGAATCGTAAGCAATGCGGTAAGATAAAGGTCTTTATCTTCCGAATGAGGAAAGACAAACAGCAACGTAGGTTGATCGTTCACAAGCGGAGTTTTGTCATATCCCAAACTCAAAATATACGGCTCGTTATTCTCTTTGTTCGTATATACGCCAAAACTCTCACCGACCGTTATCTGATCCGGCACGTCCGGCCCCGCATATACCTTTTCAACCGAAAACTGCGTCAATACCCTGGGATTGGCTGTTCTCGTTCCGAAAGCACGACCGGCAATGACACTGCAATTTAATTTTTCGAAATAATCTGAAAATTGTTCAAAATCACTTGGAAACTTAGAAAGCGATCCCGGTGGATCGTTCGATATCGGCATTTCGAGAAACTCACTCATCTCGTATTCCGCAACTTGGTTTTTGCCTTCATAAAGAACCGCTTCTTGGTCTTGAGAAGTTTGATCTTGCGATTGAATATCTACCACCGTATCCAAGGCGGCATTCTGCTCCGTTTGCAAACGATTACAACCGCATAAGTTAATCATCATTACGAGTAATACAATTCTTAAAATATATTTCTTCATGTGAAACCTCCTTTATACTCCATCCCATTTCTGTGCAATTCGGTATTCATCGATTTCTATCCCGGCGGGGGTATAGGTTCCTCGTTCACCATTAGAGGTCATGATTGAAACAGAGGTATCTTTCACTTCCCATGAATATACATTCCCACTGCGTTTTAACACCATATAGATATGTGACATTTTCAACGAATGTCCAAGCTCATGACAAATCAGCCCAATTATTTCTTCTTCCGAACATGCAGTAAGTTTACTGAAATCTATTACAATTCTCGTAGAAAACCATTTATCATGGACATAATTCGAAGAATCCAGATATTCAAAATACGTTGCATTTCCTGCCGATGTGTAAATCACTGGAGAACAATACGCATCAATACTATATTCGGATAACGAGCCATTAACAATCGTAGCAAGACAATCATTGGCTGTTTGACCACTTCCGCTAACCACTTGTAAAGACAGATCATATGCATCATTCCAACGATCAACACATTCTTGAATCGTAGCAAAAGAAACATGACCGGTCAGCGAAGAACTATAGAATATCTTTCGATTAACCGGCGAGGCTGAGCCGCTATATTGTCCAAAAGTTTCATCCCAAT
>CAYLIT010000144.1:2755-4791 GCA_964383835.1 uncultured Eubacteriales bacterium | reverse complement strand
GATCACGCCCAGAGAGCCGCGCAGATCGGCCTTTTTGCTCTTGTTGATATTGATGCCGTCGTAACGGATCTTACCGTCGGCAATGTCGTAGAACCGGTTGATCAGATTGGTGATGGTGGTCTTACCGGCACCGGTAGCGCCCACAAAGGCCACCTTCTGACCCGGCTCGGCATAAAGGCTCACGTCGTGCAACACGATCTTTTCGGGCACGTAGCCGAAATCCACGTGATCCAGCACCACGTCACCGGCCAGCTTGGTATAGGTCACGGTGCCGTCCGCCTGGTGGGGATGCTTCCAGGCCCACATCCCTGTGCGTTCCTTGCACTCCACGATGACGCCATTCTCCTCGCGGCAGTTGACCAGCGTTACGTAGCCGTCGTCCTGCTCCGGCTGCTGATCCATCAGTGCAAACAGCCGGGCGGCGCCGGCCTGTGCCATCACCACTGCATTGATCTGCTGGGAGATCTGCGAAACGTTACCGCAAAACTGCTTGGTCATATTGAGGAAGGGCACCACTGCCGCAATGGTCAGCGGCAACCCCGAAAAAGAAAGGTTGGGCACCTTCAGGATCATCAGCAGACCGCCGGTGATAGCCACCGTCACGTAAAGAATGTTGCCGATGTTCCCGAGAATGGGCATCAGGATGTTGGCAAAACGGTTGGCGCTTTCCGCATCCTTGAAGAGCTGCTCGTTCAAGCGGTCGAAATCCTTTTTGGACTCCTCCTCATGGCAAAAGACCTGCACCACCTTCTGGCCGTTCATGATCTCCTCCACAAACCCCTCTACCTTACCCATGGATTGTTGCTGGCGCACAAAGAACCGGGCGCTGTTGCCGCCCACCTTTTTGGTGACGAGCATCATCGCAATGACCCCTGCCAGCACCACCAAAAACATCCAGAAGCTATAGTAGATCATGATGGAAACTACCATCGTGATCACGATAGCGGCGGTGATCATATTGGGCAGGCTCTGAGAGACCAGCTGACGCAGGGTGTCGATATCGTTGGTATAATGGCTCATGATATCGCCGGTATGGTTGGCATCGAAATAGCGAATGGGCAGCTTCTGCATACTGCCGAACATTCTGCAGCGCATCTTATGCAAAAAGCCTTGTGTTACGATAGCCATCAGCCGGTTGTAGGCAAAGGAGCAGGTCAGCGAAACGGCATAGATGCAAAGAAGCGTCACGGCGATCCTCACGATCCCGCCGTAGACCGCATCCATCCCCTTGACCAGCCCTTCTTCCACCAAGGTAACGGTCTTACCCATAAAGATGGCAGGCATGGTGCTGGAAACAGCGGTGATAAGCAGGCAGATGACCACCGCCGTCAAATGGACGGGATAGTCCTTAAAAAGCTGTTTTACCACCCGCATCAGCGTCCCCTTGGGTACCTGGATGGGCGGGCGGTTATCGGTCTTTTTAGGCATTCTGCTCACCTCCCTTGATTTGAGAGGTATAGACCTCTTGATAGATCTCATTGCGGGTCAAAAGCTCCGCATGAGTACCCATATCGTCGATCTCGCCGCCGTTCATCACCACGATCAGATCTGCATCCTCCACCGAGGAGATCCGCTGAGCAATAATCAGCTTGGTAGTGCCGGGGATCTCTTCCCGGAAGGCCTTGCGGATCATGGCGTCGGTATGAGTATCCACCGCGCTGGTGGAGTCGTCTAAGATCAGTACCTTAGGCTTTTTCAGCAGAGCGCGGGCAATACAAAGCCTCTGCTTCTGACCGCCGGAAACGTTAGTACCGCCCTGATCGATCATGGTATCGTAGCCATCGGGGAACTGGGTGATAAAATCATGAGCGCAGGCCAGCTTACAGGCGTGGACCAGTTCTTCATCAGTCGCCTCCAGGTTGCCCCAACGCAGGTTTTCTTTGATGGTGCCGGCAAACAGCACGTTCTTTTGCAGAACCACCGCCACCTGGTTGCGCAGAGTATCCAGATCGTACTCCCGCACGTCAACGCCGCCCACCTTGACCGAGCCCTCAGTCACGTCATACAGCCGTGAGATCAGCTGGATCAACGAGGTC
>CAYLIT010000144.1:0-2745 GCA_964383835.1 uncultured Eubacteriales bacterium | reverse complement strand
ATGCAGGTCAATGTTCTGCAGAGCAAACTGCTCTGCCTTTTCGGAATATTTAAAGCGGACCCCCTCAAAATCGATGGAGCCGTCTGCCACCTCATAGCGGGGCTCGGCGGGGTTGCGGATCATGCTCTGCTCATCCAGCACCTCCACGATACGGCGTGCAGACTCGGCCGACATGGTCAGCATCACAAAGATCATCGAAACCATCATCAGGCTCATCAGGATCTGCATCCCGTAGGTCAGCAAAGCAGAAAGCTGGCCCACGTCCAGAGCCTTGCCGCCGGTGCTGATAATGAGCTGAGAGCCGAAATAGATGACCACCAGCATCACGATATTCAGGCAAAGCTGCATCAAGGGATTATTGAGGGCCAGGATCTTTTCGGCCCGGGTGAAATCCATGCAGACCTCCTCCGAGGCGACGGCAAACTTTTCACTTTCCCGCTCCTCGCGAACATAAGCCTTCACCACCCGCATCCCCTGGATGTTTTCCTGCACGGAGTTGTTCAGGTTATCGTATTTCTTAAAGACCTTACGAAAGATAGGCATCGCCTTACGGGCTACGCAGAACAGGCCAAAGCCCAGGAGGGGAATGACCACCGCAAAGACCCAAGCCATCTTGCCGCCCATATAGAAGGCCATAAAGAAGGAAAAGATCATCATAAAAGGCGCGCGGAAGGCGGTACGGACCAGCATCATAAAGGCCGTCTGCACGTTTGCCACGTCGGTGGTCAGACGGGTGACCAGGCTGGAGGTGGAAAACTTATCGATGTTGCCGAAGGAAAAACGCTGAACGTTATAAAACAGATCCTTCCGCAGATTTTTGGCGAAGCCGCAAGCGGCAGTCGCGCAAAAGTTTCCCGCCAGACCGCCGCAGGTCAGCGAAAGCACCGCCATCACCAAAAGAGTGATGCCGTACTTTAAGATCACGTTCAATTCACAGCCGGCCTTGATCTCGTTGACCAGCTCAGCCGTTAAAAATGGGATGATACATTCGATCACCACTTCCAGCATCACGATCACCGGTGACAGAATGGAAGCAGTCTTATATTCCCGAATGCACCCCGCAAGTCGCTTAAGCATGGGATACCTCCAGAGTATTAGTTAACCGCTTAATTATATCAAAGTTCTTCCCCACCGTCAACGCATTACAAAACCAAAATTCTCCCCCGATTTCGTTCATATTTTGGTGGATTTTCAAACTAATTTATTAACTAAATTAACTAACCCCGCATTCCTTTTCGGAATGCGGGGTTGAAATTTATTCATTACTCATCGGCAAAGAGAGCCAAAAACGAACGCCGTCCGCTTCATTGACCGCGCCACACCGCCCGCCGTGGGCGGCCACAATGGTCTTGACGATATAAAGGCCAAGCCCCACGTTGTGCTGTTCGGTACGGGTACGGGCCTCGTCGGTGCGGTAAAAGCTCTCCCAGATCTTCCCGAGCTTTTCCTCGGGGATGGGCGCGCCCTGGTTATACACCGAAACCACCGCTTCCTTCTCCGCCCGTTCCAGCCGGAACGAAACCACACCGCCGTCCGAGGTGTGACTTTGGGCATTTTCGCAGATATTCAGCACCGCCCGAGCCAGATAGTCCGGATCTGCCGCCACCGTCAGTTCCTGCCCCATCGTGACCTCCACCCGTAGCCCCTTCTTTTCCATCAGGGGCCGCTCTCTGGCGATCAGCTCACCCAGCCATTCCTTCAGCTCCAACGGCACCGTCTTTAGTTCACAAAGCCCGTTCTCCAGCGCTGAAACGTCCAACATGGAGCGGATCATTTCGTCCATGACTGCCGTTTCCTCGATGATCACGTCGTAGCAGGCCTCCGGGTCGATACCCTCGGTATGCTCCTTCAGCATCTCAGCATAGCCACCCAGCACCGCCAGGGGGCTTTTCAGATCGTGGGATACGTTCGCCACAAAGCTGCGCCGCATCTCCTCTTCCTTTTCCAGCCGCAGGTTATCCTCTGCCAGTTGACGGTTTTTCTCCATCAACTGCCGGATAAAGCCCTCCAATTGCTGGCTCATAGCGTTGATGCTGACCGCCAGGTCGGCGATCTCAGCCGTAGAGCTTTCCTCCTCAGCCCGATGGGAAAAGTCCAACGCCGCCACCTGCCGGGCCGTACGGCTGACCGCCACGATGGGCTTTGAAAACCGCCCTGCATAAAGCCAGGCTGCCAGGCACCCGCCCAGCGCCACCAGCACCGAAATGATCAGCGTCAGCCGATTGAGCACGTTGACCGTACTGGAGATCGCCTCCACCGGCGTCTCTACCGAAACGTACCGCACTGAGCCGTCTGCCAGCTCCAGCCTGCCGTGCAGGGTCAGCATATCACTGTTTCCGATGCCGACCCGCTCCACCGACGGATAGACCGCATAATCTGCGACGGTGATCCATCCGCCCTCAATACGGCCGGGCAGCTCGGGCATTACACCGCGAAAGCCGTCGAAGCCCTCGTCCATCCTCCGGCCGGTGGTGTAGATCAGACTGCCTTTTCCGTCAAAGATCTCCACCCGAAGGTTTTTTTGTCGCTCGTAGGACTCCACCAGCCCCTGTAGCACGTCGGCATCGTCGGAGTAACCGTTATCCAGAGCACTGTAAAGATCCCGGATCTGCTTCTTCTGGATCCGGATCATCACCGGCTCCGCCAAAAAGAAGCTGGCCAACAGCATCCCGCCCATCATCACCACAATGATCAACGCCACCAAAAGCGTCATTTTAGCCTTGATGGAATACTTCATCGAGGATT